>JAZDJF010000210.1:0-4214 GCA_043804165.1 Nitrospirota bacterium | reverse complement strand
TTGGTGCGTTTTGCAGCTATTCTTTTAAAACGCTCATGCCTTGTTTCTGCCATCTATGCCCTTTCTGTAACTTTCTGTTTTAACCTGGAAAAATTTTTCAGGTCGTACAGTTTTTCTGATTCGTAACTTCCTTTTCTTTTAATAATCTGAAAAGTTTTTCTGCTTCCATTTTTCTCCAGTAATCTCCTTAATTCTGCTGTTCTTTTAAACATCATCTCAAACCGTTGTTTGGTTGTGAGAGACATCTGATACTTTAGTTCAAAAAGAAGCTCCTTTTTTTCATTGTGTTTGTCTAATTTTAGTACAGGGCTCATAATTGCTTTATTTAATTGTTGATATTTCTAAAATTGTAAGAATAATATCACAAATATGGGGTAATTGTCAAGAAGATAAATGAAATAAACATAAATAATCTTACTATTTATATATTCCTGATTTTATTTTAGACTGTAATGCCTTATTTTTCAATGAGTTATATGAATTGCTCCGTCACAGCATAATATCTGGAGAGATTTAGGGTAAGGCAGGTTATGATACACATCATAAAACTATTTCCTGCGATATGTTAAAAATAAATCATGTTAAAGGAAACTTGTCCCCTATTTTGCCCAGTCGTATCTTCTTCTGCTCCTGTGCGTGATATATCTTTCAGCAGAGAGGGCTGCCACGCAGCCGTTTGCTGCAGCGACAACAACCTGCCTTACCTCTGTGCATGTCATATCACCTGCTGCGAACACTCCGGGGATTGATGTCTCCATCGTCCTGTTTGTGACGATGCATTCTTCCTTGCTGAGTTCAACATTGCCGCTGAGGAAATCCACTATAGGTTTATTCCCGTGGAGGTATACAAAAACCCCTGAAACCTCAAGGGAAGTTTCTTTTTTATCTGCATCAGATATCTTTATCCGTTCAACAACTTCATTGCCCTCTATTGCTGTCACTGACTGCCCGAGGAGGATTTTAAGGTGTGGTTCGCTTAAAACAGGATAGTCATCTTCAACCTTTAGTCTTGATGACGGCGAGATGAGATAAACAGTCGCCGCAAATTTTGTCAGGAGCCCTGCCTCTTTTACTGCCTCTTCAGAATCTCCTATTACGCATACTGTTTTGCCTTTATAGAACGCAGCATCGCATATTGCGCAGTAACTTACTCCCTTTCCGAGGAATTCCGCCTCGCCTTTTATCGTGGGCTTCCTTCCCATGGAGCCTGTTGCTATGATTACAGTCTTCCCGATGTAGTTCTTATCCATTGTAAAGACTTCTTTTGTATTACTGCTGAGATTCACCCCTATGACCTGAACCTCAGCATATTCAGCGCCGAAATTAATTGCCTGTTTTCTGAATATGTCCAAGAGTTCTTTTCCTGTGAGCGGTTCGGAAAGGCCGGGATAGTTTTCTATCCTGTGTGCAAATGCAAGCGCTCCTGCGGTTCTGGATTTATCAAGGACAATTGTTTTAAGTTTTGCCCTTGCTGCATACTGTGCAGCGGAAAGTCCTGCGGGGCCTCCGCCTATAATTATCACATCATAAAGGTCAGTCATTTTTCTTCAGAGTAATTATAACAGAAGATGGTTTTGTTATGCCCTGCCTGTGATTCCCTTGATTAAATCTATTTTGCCGATTATGCCGAGGATCTTTTTCCCTTCAACAACAGGGATGAGATGAACCTTCTTTTCAGACATTATGGTTGCGATGTCCTGAACAGGCGTGTCTTCGGCAACAGTTATGACCTCTTTTGTATATATGTCATTCACTGTAATCGCTGTCATTTTTTTAATCTCTTTTTCTATCTTGCCCGGGCTTTCAAGCATGATAAATGAGTCAAAGAGTCTCATTACGGTCGGAATGTGAAGCCTTTTGTTCTGGCTTATCAGGTCGTTTTCTGTGACTATGCCGATCAGATCTCCTGCATCATCTACAACAGGCACGCCGCTGATTTTATGCTCCATGAGTATCCGAGCCAGTTCTTCTATCGTAGTTGTTGCTCTGACTGTTGTCACATTCTTTGTCATTATGTCTTTAGCTGTCAGCATTGTTTCTCCTGTAAGTTATGTTCCTGTTATGATCTGCTTTCCGCGATGGATATTTAAGAAAGCTTCATTGTTGAATTAAGAATAGCATAATATGAGAAAAAGTTTAAAGAGTTCAGGCGGAATAAAAATGAGGGTTACATTTATTTCTTTTCAATATTCTTAATAAGCATCCCCCCTATGATTCCATTCACAACACCTGTGATTGTCCCTAAGAGAATCAGCAGTGGAGTTACTATTAAGATAGCTTCAAGCTGCCGGACGAATAATAAATATGCAATAAAAAGCTGTGAGACATTATGGAATAATGCACCGATTAGGCTGAGTCCTACAGGGCCGAAGAGTCTTGGAAATAGTGAGAATATAATCCCCATTGCAGCAGTGCTTGAAACACCGCCGCAGAAACTCATGATAAAGCCGGGGCCAAGAAATGTGCCTATAAATATTGATGAAAGGATTACCCTTATAAGCGTTACCATCATGGCTGCCCTGAATCCGTAAAGGACGAGCGTTGCGAGTGTAATTATGTTTGCGATTCCAAGCCTGAGCCAAGGGATAGGAGTTGGCAGAAGATTTTCAAAGCTGTGGATTGCAATCGCATAAGCTGAGAGCAGAGCTATGCGGTACTTATCCTGTGATTGCATCAATAGCTTTATTTTCTCTGACTTCAGAACTATCTATGAATACAGTTACCCTGTTAGGAAGACATACGATTGCGCCTCTGTCTATCCATCCCTGATGCACGCATATTTTATTGGGGCATGGGGATTCTGTTATCCGCACCTTCCTGTTTTTAATTTCTACTATGGTGTCTCCAATTATGCCCTTTACAGCGATTATTGCATTGTTGTTAAGCGGCAGTTTGTATGCAAGCTTTCCGTTAACTTCAATTTTGACATCTTTTCCCTGTGGGAATGCTTTTTTTATAAAAATAAATCCTGAGATAGATATGAGTACAAGCACTGCGAGCAGCAGTATGTCCGCAAGCGTCATTCTCTCAGTCAGTTCTTTTTTGCCTCTGCGAATCTCCGATAATTTCAAGCTTTCCTCTCAGGTTTGGTGTTGTGTGTATTTTGCCATTTTTATCCATAATTATTCCATCAATCCCCATCTCTTCAAGGAGTTTAATGCCTTTTTCAGCGCCGAGTATAAAGATGCCTGTTGAAAAAGGGTCTGTTACAGAGCCGTCTTTTGCTATGATGCTTACGCTCCGGCATTCCTCTGCGGGATAGCCTGTTTTTGGATTAAGGATATGATGGTATCGTTTTTCGTCAACAATAAAGTATCGCTCGTAATCTCCGGATGTTGATATTGCCATGTCAGTCATCTCTATGGTTGCCATAATCTCATCCGAAAATCCCCCCTCGCCCCTGGTCGCCTTCGGCGCCGCCAGAGGCGGGTAAACCCCCTTTACTAAAGGGGGGTTAGGGGGGATTGCTCTTGGGTTTCTTATCCCTATCTTCCACGGCTTCCCATCAGGCTTTATGCCAAATGTTTTTATATCTCCTGCAATGGATACGAGCCCTGATTTTATCCCGTTCTTTTTCATCACTTCCACTGCCTTATCACCAGCATATCCCTTTGCTATGCCTCCGAGGTCAATAAGCATTCCTTTTTTCTTAAGATAAACAGACGGGATTTCTTTATTAAGGATTAATGCCGTATAGTTTACGAGCGGAAGCCTTTTTTTTATCGCTTTATCTTCAGGTTTTATTTTGTTGTGAAAATCCCACAGGGATATTTCAGGGCCGATTGTGACATCAAAGGCTCCATCGGTTTTTTCAGATGCATAGATTGCCCTTTCGAGGACGTCGAAAATTTCATGGGAGACCGTCACAGGTTTCTGCCCCGCATTTTTGTTTATCTCTGAGACCTCGCTCTTATCAGAAAAGAAGTTTACGAGTTTATCAATCTTCTCTATCTCTGAAAATGCCTTATCTATGGCCATCTCTGCCCTATCACTTGAATCTGAAACTGCAGTTATTGTTATTATGGTATCCATAAGTATTTTGCTCTTGCGATAAATTTTGTCCTTCTGAGGAGTGCAGGCACTGAGAGTGAATAGTGAATAGTGAATAGTGAACAGCAAAAAAACAAAACATAGAATTTTTAATTTTGTCCCGAATAAATCGGGATGAACTTTTAATTTTTTCATTATGCCACTCTCGCGATATTAACCCCCAA
>JAZDJF010000209.1:0-2152 GCA_043804165.1 Nitrospirota bacterium | reverse complement strand
GCAAGTTTTGAGCATGAATATATTGTCCTGACAGCTCAATATTATGATGGTAAGGGCAATCAGAAAGGCGATGATGCAAAGGATAGAGATGGCTATTCATTCTTTACTGAATTAAAGCCCCATAAAAAGTTCAGTATTATTGGCAGATATGATTATTTTGACCCTAATAATACAGTCAAAAATGACGAAAATGAAAGATACATAACCGGTGTTGCTTATCATTTGGATAAACAACATAATAATATGATCCTTGTAGATTATGATACAGTGAATTATAAACAAGAAGGCAAATCTAATGATAAAAGAATACAAACCACTTTGCAGATTAAGTTTTAGTTAAGGAGAACAAAAAATGTTTAAGAAAGTTGTTTTGGGCTTGATTGCCCTAATGGTTATGGCAGTGGCATTTACAATGCCTGCAATGGCAGCGGATAAACTTATAAAGATAGACGGCTCAAGCACGGTCTATCCAATTACAGAGGCTGTTGCCGAGGAGTTTCAGAAGGCAAAGAAGGGCGCCGTCAATGTAACAGTCGGCATTTCCGGCACAGGCGGCGGATTCAAAAAGTTCTGCAGGGGCGAAACAGACATGTCCAATGCATCAAGGCCTATACTGAAAAAAGAGATGGATGCCTGCAAGGGAAACGGTATTGAGTTCATAGAGCTTCCTATTGCCTATGACGGTCTTGCAATCATGGTAAATCCTAAAAATAATTGGATAAAAGCCATGACAGTGGATGAACTCAAGAAAATATGGGAGCCTGCCGCGCAGGGCAAGATTACAAAGTGGAATCATGTAAAAGCCGAGTGGCCGAATGCGCCGTTAAAGCTTTATGGAGCAGGCGTGGATTCAGGCACATTTGACTATTTCACAGAGGCCATTGTTGGTAAGGCAAAGTCCTCAAGGGGCGATTTTACAGCCAGCGAAGACGACAATGTGCTTGTTCAGGGGATATCAGGAGATAAAAATGCCCTCGGATTTTTCGGTCTCGCATACTACGAGGAGAACAAGGCTAAATTAAAACTCGTTCCCATAGTAAATCCCAAAACAGGCAAAGAGGCGCTTCCAACAGAGCAGACCATTATGGACGGCACATACCAGCCCCTTTCGAGACCAATATTTATCTATGTAAGCAAAAAGGCTGCAGAGAAGCCTGAAGTTAAGGAGTTTATTGAATTCTGTCTGAAGAATGCTGCAAAACTGGTAAAACAGGCAAAGTATGTTCCGCTTCCTGCAAAGGCGTATAAGCTTGCAGAAGAAAGGTTTGCTAAGAAAAAGATAGGAACTATGTTTGAAGGACATGCAGAGGTAGGCGTCAAGATAGAAGACCTGCTTAAAAGAGAAGAAAAAGGGAAGTAAAACACCTCAAATGAAGAGAAAGCTGACAAGAAAAATCAAAGAGGGCGCAATAGAAACAATTCTGTTTCTAAGCGCCCTCTCATCTGTATTCATTACTATCAGCATTGTAGTTGTTCTGTCTTATGAGTCATTCGGATTTTTCAAGGAAGTTCCATTAATAGAGTTTCTTACCGGAAGAGAGTGGACCCCATTATTTGCAGAGCCGAGGTTCGGTATTCTTCCGTTGATTTCAGGAACACTTTTGATTACATCCATAGCGCTCATAGTTGCGCTGCCATTAGGATTGACTGCCGCTGTATATTTAAGCGAATATGCACCGCACAGATTAAAGGAGATTGTAAAGCCAATCCTTGAACTTCTGGCAGCAGTGCCAACAGTAGTGTATGGCTATTTTGCCTTGCTGTTTTTAACTCCGATACTTCAGAAATTTATCCCTGACCTTTCAGGATTCAATGCGCTTAGCCCCGGAATAATCATGGGGATAATGATAATTCCATACGTAAGTTCTGTCAGCGAGGACGCAATGAGGGCAGTCCCGATGCACATCAGAGAAGGGTCTTATGCAATGGGCGCAACGAAACTTCAGACCGCATTTAAGGTTGTTATCCCCTCAGCGTTTTCAGGCATAGCAGCTGCATTTATCATCGGAATCTCAAGGGCTGTCGGTGAAACAATGGTTGTTGCAATAGCAGCAGGAGGTATGCCTAACCTCACAGCAAACCCTCTGGAGCCTGTCCAGACCCTGACTGCTTACATTGTTGCGGTAAGCCTTGGGGATGTTCCGCATGGCAC
>JAZDJF010000208.1:0-3119 GCA_043804165.1 Nitrospirota bacterium | reverse complement strand
ATGTAATTGAACGCATAGCAAAAGAACTGTTTAAGGCTAATGATTTTCTGTATCTCGGAAGAGGGATAAATTATCCAATTGCGCTTGAAGGCGCGCTTAAACTCAAGGAAATATCTTACATTCATGCTGAGGGTTATCCTGCAGGAGAGATGAAACATGGCCCGATAGCGCTTGTTGACGAGGCCCTTCCATCTGTATTTTTAGTGCCGAGGGGTAGACTTTATGATAAGGTTCTATCTAATATAGAAGAAGTAAGAAGCAGGGGGGGCAGGATTATAGCAGTAACCGACGAGGGCAATAAAGAGGTATGCAGTCGTTCTGATTATTGCATCTCTGTGCCTGAGACTAATCCTTTTCTGTCGGCAATTTTAATGGCAATCCCGCTGCAGCTTCTTGCGTATCATATAGGAGTGCTGAGAGGATGCGATGTTGACCAGCCCAGGAATCTGGCTAAAAGTGTAACCGTTGAGTGAGATACGCTTTGGAAACAGCAAAGACACGCATAATCTGTATTTGATGATTTAAAGAGGAGTTGTAATGTCAAATGAGCTTTTATTGAAGGAACTGAATCCCCGGCAAAAGGAAGCGGTGCTCCATGAAGGAAGTCCGCTTCTTGTGCTTGCCGGCGCAGGCAGCGGCAAGACAAGGGTCATTACTCATAAATTTGCGTATCATACAAAATCAAACAAGGTTTCTCCGCATTCAATATTTGCTGTCACCTTTACAAACAAGGCCTCCGATGAGATGAAGAGCAGAATAGCCCGGCTTATCGGAGAGGATATGGACGGTTCATGGATAGGCACATTCCATTCGCAGTGCAACAGGATACTCAGAAAAGAGATAAAGGCGATAGGATACAATAGTAATTTTTTAATATACGATGCTGATGACCATTGTAATCTTATAAGGCATATACTGAAGGAGTTCAGGATATACGAGGCGATGTATAAAGGGGTTGCTTCAAGGATAAGTTCTTTGAAGTCTTCACTCGTAACCCCGAGCAGGTTTCTTTCAAAGACGGATGGTTTCGGTTTTGATGAAAAACTTGCGAAGGTATATGTGAGATATCAGGATGAACTCAGGAGGTCCAATGCGCTGGATTTTGATGACCTTATAATGCTTACGGTAAAACTTTTTGAGGAGAACCCTGCATTGCTTGAAAAATACCAGACTATATTTAATTATGTTCTGGTTGACGAATTTCAGGATACAAACTATGCGCAATACCGTCTGTTAAAATTGCTTGCCGCAAGGGACAATATCTGCGTTGTCGGCGACGATGACCAGAGCATATATAAATTCAGGGGCGCTGACGTCAGAAATATTCTTAATTTTGAAAAGGATTTTCCACGGGCAAAGGTCATAAAACTTGAACAGAACTATCGCTCAACACAGAACATACTTGATGTCTCAGGCGCAGTAATAGCAGGGAATCAGGACAGAAAGGCAAAGAAGTTATGGACGGAGAGGGGCTGCGGCGAGAAGGTCTATCACTGCTGGTTCAATACAGAGGAAGACGAGGCAAAACATATAGCAGCCATGATAAAGGAACTTTACCTGAAAGGCGAATGCCGCTATAAGGATTTTGCTGTTCTTTATAGGGTAAATTTTCAGGCTAGGGCCATAGAGGACGCACTCAAAGACGAGATGATCCCGTATCGTGTTATGGGTGGAATAAGTTTCTATCAGCGGAAGGAAATAAAGGATGTTATTGCATATATGAGGCTTGCCATGAATCCTGACGACAATGTAAGCCTCAGACGGATAATAAACTGTCCTCCGAGAGGGATAGGCGCCGCGACGTTTTCAAAGGTAGAGCATCAGGCAAAAAATAAATCGTTAAGTCTCTTTGCTGCGATTAAGGCGATATTAAAGGCGAACAGCGTAGCTTTATCTGTTAGGGAAAAACTCAACGGATTTGTCAAGATCATAGAGCATATCGCTTCTGATGAATACAGGTCAGCCGCTGACATGCTGAAGGCGATAATTGAAAAAACAGGATATATGGATTTTATGGAGGAAGAGAAAACTCATAATATATATGAACTCATTGCATCTGCAGAGGGAAAAGATATAGGTGATTTCAGCGACAGGGCAGCGCTTTTGACCGCTATGGATGAGGTTAATGCAGAGAATTCCGTGTCGCTCATGACGCTGCACAGCACAAAAGGACTGGAGTTCCCTGTTGTTTTTGTTGCGGGGCTTGAAGACGGTTTAATGCCGTATTTCAAGGCGCTTCAGAATGAAGATGAGATATCCGAGGAGCGGAGATTATTCTATGTTGGCATGACGCGGGCAAAGGATGTGCTGTGGCTTACCGGCACGAAAAAGAGAAGGTTATACACAAAGGTGCAGGAACAGGAGCCGTCGAGATTTCTTGCCGATATACCGCAGCAGTGCTGTCAGCGCATAGAGAAATCGGCAAGCCCTCAGCCTCTCACAGTCTCGGTAAAGAGAGCTGTTCAATTTAGAAGACAGATGTTGTATGTTGTCGGTTGCAGGGTGAAGCATCCCAAATGGGGCGTAGGCGTTATAAGGGAATGTTACGGGGATGGAGATGAACAGAAAGTCATGGTAAATTTCCCGGTTATAGGAGTAAAGAGACTGGCTCTCAGATTTGCAAACCTTGAGAAGATATAGAATGAAACATTTATGCCGACAAATCGAGACAAAGGGGGATAAAAATGTCATTCCCGCTTTTTTCTGTCATTCTCCCGATGCTTCGGGATTCGGAATCCCTCTTAAAGAAAGATTCTGGACAAGCCAGAATGACAAACGGACAAGCCAGAATGACAACGAGAGGGATTTTTAGATGAAAATATCTGTTGAATACATATCAAAACTTGCAAGGCTGTCAGTTTCCGAAGAAGAGAAGGAGACGTTCAGCGCGCAGTTAAACAGTATTCTGAGTTACATGGAGAAACTCAATAAACTTGATACAAAAGATGTTGAACCAACTTCTCATGTAGTATCATTAAGCAATGTAATGCGCGACGATGTTCAGAGAGATTCAATATCAAGGGAAGATGCGCTTGCGAATGCTCCTGACCGTACGGATAAATTTTACAGGGTGCCAAAGATAATAGAATGAAAAATAGCTCCAAAGTTCCAAAGTTCCA
>JAZDJF010000207.1:0-2713 GCA_043804165.1 Nitrospirota bacterium | reverse complement strand
ATAGATGTTCACTCCTTCAGGCAAAGAAAAATCAAAGGCCGCATCTTTAATCCCTGTGTTTATCTTTACATCCTTAAGATATATCTCAATCCTGTTTGAACGCATGTCATTTATTATAAAAGATTTTATAGGAAAGTCATCGTCAGATGTTTCTATCTCCACAGAAACAATGCTGCCCATAGGATTTTTAGGTATAAGAACCAATCTGTTATTTTTTTTGGTTATATTGAATTCCTCTCTTACTTTCCCAAAACCGCTCAGCAGGGCAACAGGCGCCTGACCGTATGTCTGTCTGCTGAAAGCGCTCTTGAATGCCTGTTTCTCCGCCTTTTTATATATCAGGATCTTATCGTTATTTATTATAATCTCCTGCGGCTTTTCTCCCTTGTATTCCCATCTCACCTTTGACGGCCTCTTTATAAAAAGAATGCCTTTGTATGTGTCTGTTCTGCCGAGGTCTTTCATATAATTCTTCTGGACAAAGCCGGCTTTTATATCGCTTATATTCCTGTAAGCCTCCTGAATCCTTGCAACCTCATCCTCAGCAAAGACAGGTGTCAGGTGCCAGATGCCAGGTGCCAGTATAAAAACGATAAAAAGTAATACCATAACTGAAACCTGAAACCTAAGACCTGAAACCTGTCTTTTAATCATCTTCTTCTCCTCAGAAAATCTCTTGGCTTGCCTGCGCCTTTCGGCATGCCCACAAGCCCGTCTTCCTCCATTAGTTCCATAATACGCGCAGCCCTGTTATAACCTATCTTAAGCCGCCTCTGGATTGACGATATGGACACCTCACCCACAGACTCTGCATGTTCCACTGCCTTATGATACATCTCATCCCTCTCGGCAGAGGGCTCGTTATCCATCGGCTCTTCCATCCGTATATTTTCGAATATGGAATAGTCAGGAACTCCCTGTGACCTGATAAAATCCGTAACGGCTTTTATCTCATCTTCCGTGATGAGCGCGCCGTGTATGCGTATTATCTTTGTCCCCGGAAGCATGAAAAGCATATCACCTTTACCGAGAAGCTGCTCAGCGCCCTGCGCATCCAGTATCGTCCTTGAATCTATCCTCGTGGTAACCTGGAACGAGATCCTTGCCGGGAAATTAGCCTTAATGACACCTGTGATAACATCAACCGACGGCCTCTGTGTTGCAAGGACAAGATGTATGCCTGATGCGCGCGCCATCTGTGCAAGCCTTGCTATGGCATCCTCAACTTCATTTGCAGAGGCAAACATCAGGTCTGCAAGCTCATCTATAAAGATAACAATATCAGGCAGCTGCTCCTCCTCTGAAACCAGTTTATTATAGTTTTCTATGTTCTTTGCGCTTTTTTGAGCAAGCAGTCTGTATCTATTCTCCATCTCAAAAACCATCTTACACAGCGCCTCTGCCGCCTCTTTCGGATTTGTTATAACAGGCGAGATAAGATGCGGTATTCCTTCGTAAGCGGAAAGTTCAAGAAGTTTTGGGTCTATCATCAGCATCTTAACTTCTTTCGGTGACGCCTTATAAAGAATGCTCATCACCATAGAGTTTATGGATACGCTCTTGCCCGAGCCTGTGGCTCCTGCAACAAGGAGATGCGGCATCTTCGTAAGGTCAGCAACAACAGGGATGCCGAAAATATCTTTTCCCAGCGCCAGCGTGAGTTTTGAATGGTTTTTCTTAAAGCTGTCCGAAGATATAATTTCTCTCAGGGATACTGTATCGCGCAGTCTGTTCGGCACCTCAATCCCTATGGCTGACTTGCCGGAAATCGTAGACACCCTTACTCCGGGAGCCTTGAGCGCAAGCGCAAGGTCATCAGACAGCGAAACAACCCTGTTTATCTTCACTCCGGGTGCAGGTTCAAACTCATACATTGTCACAATAGGCCCTGCCTGCACTTGTGTTATCTTTCCATCTACATCAAAATCAGAAAGCTTCTGTACAAGCAGAGAAGAGCTTGTCAGAAGTTCATCCTTTGACGGCCTTATCCCTGAGTCGTAGACATTAAGCAGATCTAAAGAAGGCAGTGTATAGTCTCCTCTCTTGCCCGGCTTTACAGCTTCATGCCTGAACAAAGGCATCGGCTGCTGCATAGAACCTGTTAGATAAGATTCATCCTGAATAATGTTCTCTTCAATCAGCGGCTCTTCTGACGGTTTATCTTCATCTGTTTCCTTCTTTTTGCCTCTCAACACAAGCGATACCAATGATACAGGGCTCAAAAGCACAATGGAAGACAGGAATATTGCCATCGAAAAGATATACGCTCCGGGGATTGATAAAAGATTTCTTATAAAATCCGAGATGAACAGTCCTGTTATGCCTCCCGGATTACTCTCAGCCCTGAGATTAAACGTTGCTGACATCAGAGACAAAAGCATGGCAGAAGACAGGACAAAAAGCAGTGAGCCGATCAAATGTATCCTGTGGCCTTCTTTTCTGAGGAGTCTCTTAACGCCGTATACAATTATAAACAGCGGAATAGCAAAGGCTGATATGCCTATAATCGTCAGCAAAGCATCTGCCATATAAGCCCCTACTATGCCGCCGTAGTTCTTTGTGGGAGAGTTAGTAAACGTGAAAAGAGAAGGGTCCCATTTTTTGTGAGTCACAAGGCTCAGTCCGATGTAAATACCGCCTAAGATTGAGACGATACCCAGAACCTCTTCCTTAATTCTTTTTATCCTTTCAGCCATATTCCTCCAATAATTAT
>JAZDJF010000206.1:0-5503 GCA_043804165.1 Nitrospirota bacterium | reverse complement strand
AGGAGGGATTAATGCCAAAGCCGATAAAGAAAAAGATTGTAAAGAAAGCAACATCCGGAACAGATGCAAGCGAAACTCTTTCAAGACTGAAAAAATCAGCAGAGGAGAGAAAGCGTTTCTTAATAACTGCAGTTGCTGCTGCTGTTTTGTCAGTTATTGTAATCGGAGGTTTTTTCCTCTACAGCAATACCCAGAAAAACAAGGCTCAGAAGCTTGAATATGAGGCATACAAAATATACTATGGGCTTTATCAGAAACAGCCTGTTGCAAGCGAGGAGCGTTATAAAAAGGCAGCGGAGATATTCAAAAAGGCATACGACGTAAGAAAATCACCTGTATCCCTGTATTATATTGCTAACTGTTATTATGAACTTGGGAAATACGAAGATTCATTAAATGCGCTGAAGGATTTGAACCAGAAATTCCCTGATGATGAGAAGTTTGTCCCGCTTTCATATTATAAGATGGCGATGATCAGCCTGAAAAAAGGCAGCGCTGAAGAAGCCCTCAAATCTCTTGCCGTGCTTTACAATTATAAGACAGGAACTTACAAAGACCTTTCTCTTATAGAATCAGGCAAGACACTTGAGGCTCAGGGCAAGGCAGAAGAGGCAAAGAAGAAATACGAAGAGCTTATAAAAGACTTCCCTCAGTCTCCATTTGCCGAAGAGGCAAAGGCGAGGATTGAAAGGAAGAAGGGATAGAGGTTATTTACGCTGGGGAGACACAACTAATCGTTAACGACAGTCTTTTTCTTATTCAAGGCAGTAACCAGCATCTTTTTATTCTTTGATTTTTTAGTTTTTATGCTTCTGGATTTTTTATAGGATGCCTTTCTGTTGTCATACCTGTCATCCCTGTCAAGCTGAAATTTTTCTTTTGGCGGGAGATTTATCTCGGTTCCATATCTCAGGGGTTTTAGACTATCCATAGAGTTAAGCGCAAAAAGTGCCTTTACCGGCACCCCTGCTCTCTTGGCAATTTTCTTTATGGTATCACCCTTTTTGACAGTATATGCAGCAACAGTAAATCTTTCATTTTCAGGAATCTCAGCAAGATTTTTCTGAAAAATTTCCTTTGTCCCCGATGGAATCCTGAGCATATAAACAGGCATGCCGGGAGGTGTGCACCACCTTCTGAGTTCAGGGTTCAACTCTTTTATCACCTCTATTGTAGTATCAGCGCACTTTGCCGCAATCTCAAGGTCAATCGGTCCTTGCACCATAACCTCATCGTAATTCAGCGGCTGATGATATTCAATGTTCATGAATCCGAACTCTTCAGGATTTGATGCAATATTGGTTGCAGCGATAAATCTCGGGACATAGTTTTTTGTCTCGCTTTTTATATGGCGAGTATTCAGCAAGGGCCAGTAGTCATCGCTCTTGGAGCGTTTTAATGCCTTCATTATCTTGCCCTCGCCTGCATTGTATGCAGCCATCGCAAGGTTCCATGAGCCGAACATTTCATAAAGGTCGCTGAGATAATTTGCCGCCGCTTCTGTTGATTTTACCGGATCTCTTCTTTCGTCTCTCCACCAGTCTATTACAAGTCCGTATCTCTTTGCGGTTGCGGAAATAAACTGCCATGGCCCCACTGCCCTTGCAACCGAATACGCATAAGGATTAAAACCGCTCTCTATTAAAGAAAGGAATACTATATCCTCAGGAACATTTTTGTTTTTCAATATCTCCTTCATCAGTTCCAGATATTTCCCTGAACGGCTCAGCCACATGGCAAATCTTTCCCTTATCCTCTCGGTAAAGAGGGATGTACTCTTCTCTACCGCCTTTACTGCCACAGGGTTTGATTTGTACGGGACGATTTCAGGTTCTGCTGCGGCTGGTTTAATTTCTACTCCGGTTTTTGTTATGACAGGTTCTGTTTTTTCAGCAGGCTTCTCTGAAATCAGAGGCGGAGGATGACTGTCCGCAGGTTTTTCCTCTGCGGTCCCAGAGGCATAAAGCGGCGCAAACAAAAACAATATAAAGCATAAAACAGCAAACAAACGTAATTTGCCCATAATTGGTTAATTTTCACCTACAAAGATGTTTTTGTCAAGTAAAAGTTTTTATTTGTCAAGGCAATTTAGAAATGTCCTATTGTTACCAAAATAGAAATGTCCGGTTTTATGTTATTGCCTCAACGCAGTTGTCATTCCCGCTTGTCGGGAATCTTTCTTAAAGAAGGATGCCCCGAAAGCTTTCGGGGCATGACAGACAGGGATGGCTTAAAAGGGCTGTATAGCATGACTGTTCTTAGGACATTTCTATTTTGGTATTACACAGGTATCAGGGAAAACTTATTTCAAAGATTAGCTGTTGAAAGAAATGTTTTAAGGGCAACTTCGCGTTTCTCAGGCGTATAGTTAATTGCGAGTCTTGTGATTTCTGTGTCAAGCACAGAATACGCAGGACGTTTTGCAGGCCGGGGAGATTCCTCGGAAGTTACAGGAATTATCTCTGCTCTTATGCCTGCCATTGAAATAATCTCTCTGGCATAATCAAACCAGCTTATACCGTTCCCTGAATCATCGGTGATGTGATATATTCCAAAACTCCCGCTTTCAATAAGTTTTTTTATTCCGATAGAGAGATTTAAAGTAGAGGTCGGAGAACATATCTGGTCTGTAACAACTTTCACCCCGTTAGAAAGTTCCTTTCTAACGGGGTTCACTGCCCGGCGCTCTTTTGCAAGCCTGAGAATTGTCACTACGAAATTATTATCCCCCCTGCCGTAAAGCCCGCTTGTCCTCACTATATAAAACTTGTTCATAATCCATTGTATATATTTTTCACCTGCAAGCTTTGATTCCCCATAAATACTCAATGGATTTGCAGCGTCAAACGGCGTGTAAGGTTTATTTTTCCTGCCGTCAAAGACATAATCTGTGCTTATATGGCATAAAGGAATTTGCATCTCTGCGCACGCAACAGCAAGATTTTGAACGCCTAAGCCGTTTACATGAAATGCCTTTTCCCTTTCTTCCTCAGCCGTGTCTACCTTTGTATATGCAGCGCAATTGATTACTATATCAGGCGCATTACTTTTTATATTTTTTATAACTGCATCTTTTTGAGTAATGTCCATCTCCTGCTTTGAAAACGGCATTACCTCATTACTCTCTTTCAGCACAGATATTAAATCCCGTGCGAGCATGCCTTCTGATCCTGTAACGAGTATCTTCATGCCTCCCAAAATCCCCTGCTCTCAGCGCTGAGTCTTTCTTTAAGCGGTTTCCACCACCACTCGTTATCCTTATACCACCTTATGGTCATTTCAATGCCTGCCTCTATTTTGACAGACGGCCGCCATTTTAATTCACGCCTTATTTTTGAATTATCAAGCGCATACCTGTAATCATGCCCGGGCCTGTCTTTAACGAATTTAATATGCCTTTCGCTCCTCCCCATTATCTTAAGAATGCTTTTTGCAAGCTCTATATTTTTAACTTCACAATTGCCGCCAGCATTATAAATTTCGCCTGCCTTGCCGTTATGCATAACGTTGTCAATTGCCGCACAACTGTCCTCTACAAAACACCAGTCTCTCACATTTTCTCCCTTCCCATAAATGGGAATAGGTTTCTTCATCAAGAGGTTCGTAATCATAAGCGGAATAAACTTCTCAGGAAACTGGTAATAGCCGTAATTATTTGACGGCCTGATAATTACCACAGGCAATTTATAAGTTTCATAATATGCGCGGATGAGAAGATCTGCTGAGGCCTTAGACGCCGAATACGGAGAGTTTGGCGCAAGCATGGTCTTCTCTGTGAATTTTCCCTTATTACCGAGGGTCCCATATACCTCATCAGTTGAGATATGCACAAATTTTTTAATGGAAACTCTTCTTGCAGCTTCAAGCAAAGTATGGGTTCCTAAAATATTTGTAGTGAGAAAGGGAGAAGAATTTTGGATTGACCTGTCAACATGTGTCTCTGCGGCAAAGTTTACAATATAGTCTGCATCGCCGAGCGCATTTGCAACAAGGTTCTTATCCTCAATCCTTCCATGCACAAACCGATATCTCTTAGATTTTTTTATATCTCTTAGATTTTCGGGATTGCCCGCGTATGTCAGGGCGTCTATGTTCACAATCTCATAGTCAGGATACTTCTTCAGGATAACCTGAATAAAATTTGAACCTATAAACCCGCATCCACCTGTAACAAGTATCTTCATTTTTTACTCGACTTTCCCTATTATCAAAGACAGGGGATTGTCCTTGAGCGGTTTTTTTTGCCGATATTCGATAAAATTCTTACAAAAAATAAAGAGGCAAAAACCTCGGAGGGCGATAGCCCGAGAATGAGCGAAAGGATTATCTCCTGTCCTTGAATTACTCAATCTTAAACGGACTCTCAGCATCATCTTCATATCTGACTTCATCAACCTTTTCTCCCTTGTTCCATCCTCCATAAAGCCTGTCAGGGAAATTCAGTATAATCGCGTCCTCCTCCCCTGTATTTTTATATGCATGGACAACTCCCGGCGGCACAACTACTATAAGCCTGTCCGCATTTTCCAATATCTTTTTATTTTTATGAGTAGGTGAATCCTTTCTGTTATCCCATAAATAGAGCCTGAATTTGCCCAGGAAACAGAAATAGTCTGTCTGCTCTCTGTGTTCGTGGGGGCCTCTCACAACATCAGGATGAGTGATAGATATGTAGCTCATCGCAGGATAAAACTTTGAATCGCCCTGGATTAGGTTTATGGCTGGATCGTCTTTCCTGAATAATTCTCCCAGCCACCCGCGATTATCAGCGTAACTCTCCATTTTCCTTATAACAATGCCTTCTATATCGCCGTCTTTAAAATAGTTCATAGTTCATATTTATGCAACATTAAGGCTAATTAGAGTCTGTTTATAAACTCGATCAGTTACCGTTTTTCTGTCATTCCGGCTTGTCCGGAATCTTTCTTTAAGAAGGATTCCCGACGCGCTTTGCTTGCGGGAATGACAAATACATTTAGTTTATGGACAGTCTCTAATTAAACCTCAACTGTTGAGTCATCCCCTATCATCAGGCGCAGCGCTTTATGACGAACCCTGTTCCTTATAACCTTTGTGTTTTTCCCTATAAGACTGTCTTCAAGCCTTTCAACACCTGAAAGAAATGCATTGCTGAGGATTACAGAGTGCTCGATAGAAGAATCTGTTACAGTAACCTCGCTGCCAATGCTTGTAAAAGGTCCTATGAATGAATTTTTAATCTCAGAGTTCTTCCCTATTACAACAGGACCTCTGATAATGCTATTCATCACAGACGCCCCTTTTTCTACTGTTACTCTTCCAAGTATCTGACTCTTGCTGTCAACCATACCGTTAATCTGCCGCTTTATATATTCATCAAGAACTATTGTATTTGCCTGAAGTATGTCGTCTTTTTTGCCTGTATCAAGCCACCATCCTTTTAAAATCTCACTTTTTACCCTGCCGCCCATGCTTATAAGCATTTGTATCGCATCCGTTATTTCAAGCTCGCCTCTGAACGATG
>JAZDJF010000205.1:0-3884 GCA_043804165.1 Nitrospirota bacterium | reverse complement strand
TTATGGCGCCAGCAGATATTTTATTTTTACTGTAGGGAAGATGTCAGAGAGTTCTTTGGGAAATTTGCCTCTGAGAATGTCAACTATGGAAAACCTCTCTTTCTTGGTTACCACCTCCGGCTCTCCTTTTATGCCGGCAAGTCTGCCGGCAGCGGCGATAGCGTCTTCAAGTGTGCCGAGTTCATCAACAAGCCGCGCTTCCATTGCCTGTTTGCCGGTAAATATCCTGCCGTCAGCAAGTTTTTTTACCTCATCAAATGGAATCTTTCTGCCGTCAGAGACAGCCTTGATGAATTGTTCGTGCACATCATCAAGCACACCCTGCAGTATCAGCCTTTCCTCTTTTCCCATTTTTCTGAACGCAGATGCAATATCCTTGTGCCTGCCGCTCTTGATGACCTCTGTTTTTACGCCGATTTTATTCATAAGCCCCTCTATGTTGGGGATCTCCATTATCACGCCGATGGACCCTGTTAATGTCCCGGGATTTGCAATGATCCTATCAGCAGGCGCTGAGATGTAATAGCCGCCTGATGCCGCGACAGATCCCATTGATACAATGACCTTCTTTTTCAGCGTTGCTTTTTTAACCTCTTCGTATATTTCCTGTGACGGCGCAACAGCCCCGCCGGGACTGTCCACACGCAAGACAATAGCCTTTATTGATGCGTCCTTAAGATAGCCCTTTATTTCATCAATAGTGTTTTTTGAATCCATTATAGGGCCCTCAATGCGCACAACTGCGACTTTTTCTCCAAGGGAGACATTTTTCTGGAATACGGCAAATATCACGCTTATTACTATCAGCAGTATAAGAAACCCTGTGATAAAGAGACAGCCTTTTTTCATTTCTCCCCCTCTACTTTACGAGCCGTCGGCGAGTCGTAGACCTTTTTAACATTTTTCATGCTAAGCCCTATCTTTCTCTCTTCAAGGTCAATCTTTATTATCCTTGTCCACACAATGTCACCCTCTTTTAGAGGTTCTTCTGCTTTTACTATCTCGGATGTGTAAATCAGCCCCTCAACCTCGTCTTCTATTTCCACGAATATCCCAAAGTCGGTCAGTCTCAGCACCTTGCTTTTTACTTCATCTCCGAGCTTGAATCTCGCCGGTATATCGGTTAACCAAGGGTCAGATGTGAGTTGTTTTATGCCTAATGCTATCCTTTCCTTCTCAGGCTCTATGCTCAGGACAACAGCATCTATCTTCTGCCCTTTTCTGATGACCTCTGACGGATGTTTGATATGTTTTGTCCATGAGATATCAGATATATGCACAAGCCCGTCCACGCCTTCCGGAAGACCGACAAACACCCCGAAGTCAGTAATGCTTTTTACCTTGCCTGTTATCTGCTGTCCGGCGCTGTACCGATGTGAAACAAGCTCCCACGGGCTTGGTTTAAGCTGCTTTATACTTAATGAAAGGCGGCGGTCATTTTTATCAGCCTTTAGGATAACTGCCTCTACTGTTTCTCCTATGGAAAGGTATTTTGACGGATGTTTGGGTTTAGGCAGCCAGTCAATCTCTGATATGTGGACAAGCCCTTCAAGCCCCTTTTCAAGCTCTATAAATACACCGTATTCCGTTATGTTCACGACATTCCCCTTTATTTTTTGGCCTGCAGGGTATTTTTCGTCTATGGTGCTCCATGGGTCGGGTTTTTTCTGCTTGTAACCGAGGGTAACTCTTTTTTGTTCTTCGTCGAACTTGAGCACAATAACTTCAATCTCGTCACCTACTGCAAAGAATTCCGAAGGATGAATTATTCGTCCCCATGATATGTCTGATATGTGAAGGAGGCCGTCGAGCCCGCCGAGATCAATGAAAACTCCGTAGTCTGTGATATTTTTTACAGCGCCTGTAAGGAGGACTCCCTCCTTTAACTTTTCAAGCGTCTCTGCCTTTTTCTTCTGTCTTTCTTCTTCCATGACAGCCCTGTGTGAGACTATGACGTTTGACCGCTTGTTATTCAGTTTCAGCACCTTAAAAAGCATCCTCTTGCTGATAAGGCTGTCCATGTCCTTGACTACCTTTACATCTACCTGAGAGCCCGGCAGGAAAGCAGTGACCCCAAGTATATCTACTGAAAGCCCGCCTTTTGTTTTCCCTGAGATTACGCCTTCAATATGTGAGTCTTTCTCCAGAGCAGATTCAATAATATCCCATGCCTTTATCCGGTTTGCCGCTTTCCTTGACAGATTAACCATGCCATTGGAATACTTCATGGTGTCTACGTACACTTCAATAGCAGTTCCCTCATGCAAATCTGAAAACTCTTCAGGAGAAAACTCTTCAGCCGGAACAAAACCGTCGACTTTATATCCTATGTCAATTATGACCCCTTCCTGTTTTACGGTTATAACTTTTCCTTTTAATATTGAGCCTGCTTCAATGCGATGAAAAGTCTCAGCATAAAGTCTTTCCATCTCATTGTTTTTGATTTCCATCACCCTTTTATCCTCCTATTTCCTTTACTTTCTTTATGATATCCTCAATTATCCAGTCAGGTGTTGATGCCCCTGCTGTTATGCCCACGCTTTTTACGTTGTTCATCCACTCAGGAATTAGTTCGGCAGCTGTCTCTATATGATAAGTCGGAACAGAAAGTGACCTGCACAATTTCGCAAGCTGGGCTGTATTTGCGCTGTTTTTGCCTCCTACAACAAGCATAATATCCACCTTTTTAGCCATAGCCGCTGTTTCTTTTAATCGCAGCGCCGTGGAGTCGCATATTGTATTATATACCTTTACATTCTTTGCCTGTTCTATGACCCTTCCGAATAGTTTTTTAAGCGCTTCAACCGGCTGGGTGGTCTGCACAACAATCCCGATATTATGCTTTATTTTCGGAAGCGCGCTTTCACTGTCAACAACTATTGCATCATCTCCTGCATAGCTCATCAGACCCTGCACCTCAGGGTGTTCACTGTCTCCGAGTATTATTACCTGATACCCTTCTTCTCTGAGCAGTTTAGCATAATGCTGGGCTTTTTTCACAAAAGGGCAGGTTGCGTCAATTATATTGTATCCTGCATCGGAAATCCTGTTCATAATCTGTAAAGGAATGCCGTGAGTCCGGATTATAATATCCTTTATCCCGGGAGTGTTTATGTCCTCAACCGGCAGAATCCCTTCTTGTTTGAGTTTTTCTATGACCTGGGGATTATGTATTATAGGTCCGAGAGTGAAAATGCCTTTCTGTTTTTTCTTTGCAGCCTTAAAAGCCATATCAACGGCTCTCTTGACTCCGAAACAGAATCCGGCTGTCTTAGCTGCTATTATTTTCATAACTTTTAACTCTTCACTTTTAATTTTAAATTTCTTACTGCCTTCATTATATCATTACCGATTCTCTCCTGAAAATCCCTGCCTGATTCTCTGTTTTTTATTTCAATGGAGTCGCCGAATATAATTCTAATACTTGAAAGCCTTATAAACTTAGCGCCGGCAGGCAGAACTGTGTTGGTGCCGTCAATATAAGCAGGAATAACTTTTGCCCCTGACAGCGCTGCTATTAATCCCGTTCCTCTCTTTGCATCAAGAAGACTGCCGTCTTTGCTCCTGCCGCCTTCAGGAAACATAACTATCAGCTCACCTTTCTTTAACCTCCTCACCGCTTCTTTTATCGTAGATGGCTGCGGAGTATCTCTGTCAACAGGAAATGAGAATGTTTTTACAAAGGCGCCAATGAGCGGTATCTTAAAAAGCCCGCTTTTTGCCATGAAAGTTGACTTCCTCTTTCTTATTGCAGCGCCTATTACCAGAGGGTCCAAATGGCTGACGTGGTTTGACACAACTATAACGCCGCCTTTTTCAGGGACTTTTTCGATGCCTATAATCTTAAACCTGAAAAAGATCTTAAAGAGCACGAAGAACAGGGT
>JAZDJF010000204.1:0-5183 GCA_043804165.1 Nitrospirota bacterium | reverse complement strand
AACTCCTCGCCTCTTATGCCTGGAGTTGGAATAAAACATCCTATCCTGTATACAATAAGGATTGCAAGCGTAAAGATTACCCTGTTTTTTAACTCAGGGACTCTAAATATATTCTGAAAATTTGAAAGGGCTCTCATAGTTTAAAGTTGAAAGTGTCATTCTGGCTTGTCCAGAATCTTTCTCCTTTTAAAAGAAGGATTCCCGACAAGCGGGAATGACAAAATTGTGTAAGGTTATTTATAAGACAGAACATTAGATTGTTTCTGCTTTGCCGCCTGCAGCGGCAATCTTGGCTGCAGCTGCAGCGCTGAATATTTTCGCCTTTATTGTAACCGGTCTTTTTATCTCGCCATCGCTGAGGACCTTAACGCCATCCCTGACCTTCTTTATTATCCCTCTGTCAAGCAGGACCTCAGGCGTAATAACGTCAACGCCTTCAATCTTAGCAAGGTCTTTCAGGTTGACTGTTGTGTATTCCTTAGTAAAATAATTTTTAAACCCTCTCTTTGGAATTCTCCTCTGCAACGGCGTCTGCCCGCCTTCAAAACCTGCTCCTTTTCCGCCGCCGGAGCGCGCCTTCTGCCCTTTATGCCCCTTGCAGGACGTCTTGCCATGACCTGAACCTATTCCACGGCCTACCCTCTTATTTCTTTTTCTGCAGCCGTCTGCGGGCTTTAAATCCTCTATCCTCATTTAACTCCTCCGCTATTTACTCGCCTGCGGCGAGTTTGTTTCCTGCGCTTCTTCCTCTGTCCTTCCCCTCAATCTGCGAACCGTATCAGGGTCTTTAAGCTTTAAAAGCCCGTCAATAGTAGCCTCTGCGGTATTGTAAGGATTATGGCTGCCGATTGCCTTTGCAACGATATCCTGTATGCCAGCAACATCCAGCACTGCCCTTACAGCGCCGCCTGCGATAAGTCCTGTGCCTTTGACTGCAGGATTCATGACAATATAACCGGAACCGAATCTGCCTGTTATCCGGTGGGGGATTGTTCCATCTTTCATGGGGAATTTAACAAGAGATTTCTTTGCCTGCTCAACAGCCTTTCTTATTGCCTCGGGAACTTCTTTTGCCTTGCCTTTACCTATACCCACTATGCCGGCTCCGTTTCCAACAGCAACCAGCGCAGCAAAAGAAAATCTTCTTCCGCCCTTCACAACTTTTGCAACTCTGTTTATAAATACAACCTTATCTTTTAGAGTCAGTCCGTCAGGATCAATTCTTTTCACCATACCCCCTGTTATAACTTCCGTGATACGTAATACGTGAGGCGTGATAAGTATTTTCATTCAACTTATTACGCATTACGCATAACGCATTACGGACTTTAAAATTCAAGTCCGTTTTCTCTGGCAGCATCAGCTAAGGCCTTAACCCTGCCATGATAAAGATAGCCGCCCCTGTCAAAAACAACCCTCTTTATCCCCTTTTTTAATGCCTTCTTGGCTATAAGCTCACCAACTTGCTTTGCTACCCCGATGTTTCCTTCACCGGACTTCTTGTCTTTACCTTTCAGCTCCTTATCAAGGCTTGATGCGGCAGCAATAGTGCTGCCCTTAAAATCATCTATAATCTGGGCATACATGTGTGACAGGCTCCTGTAAACTGACAGCCTCGGCCTCTCAGTTGTGCCCACAACTTTTTTCCTTATTCTTTCGTGCCTTCTTGTTCTTGCGTCCTTTATTTCTGCTGCCAATTTAAAACCTCCCTCCTACTTCTTCCCTGCCTTGCCTACCTTAAGCTTCAATCTCTCACCAGTGTATCTTACCCCTTTGCCTTTATAGACATCAGGAGACCTCAGCGCCCTTAAATCTGCCGCAATCTGTCCCATCTGCTGTTTGTCAATGCCTGTTAATGTAATCTGTGTCTGCTTCTGGTCTATGGCAGCCTTAATACCGGGCGGAAGAATAAACTCTATCGGATGAGAATATCCCAGAGCAAGCAAAAGTTTGTTGCCCTGAACCTGAGCCCTATAACCTATACCCGTAATTTCAAGCGCTCTCTGGTAACCTGATGAAACCCCTGATATCATGTTTGATATAAGACTCCTTGTAAGTCCATGCAATGCCCGAATATCCTTTGTTTCTCCTGTCCTTTCAACCACTACCTTCCCTTCATCTACTACAACCCGCACTCCAGCAGGGAACCCTGATGAAAGCTCGCCTTTCGGTCCTTTGACATTAACAGTTGTATCTTCAATTTTTACATCTACACCTTTTGGTATATCTATCGGTTTTTTCCCTATCCGCGACATTTATTCCCCTCTCTTTTACCACACATAACAAAGAATCTCACCGCCAACACCTTCACGCCGGCAGGTGCTATCACTAGCGATTCCCTTGTGCGTTGTCAGTACAGCCATGCCTACGCCTCCCATTACCCTCGGGATCTTTTTGCTGTTGACATAAACCCTGCGTCCCGGTTTACTTATTCTTTTCACCCCGGATACAACATTATTACCGTCAATATATTTAAGCGTAATCCTTAAAATGCCCTGCTTATCATCTTTTAAGATTTTATATGCCTTTATGAAACCCTCTTCCTTTAGGATTTTCACTATTTCAAGCTTAAGTTTAGAGGCAGGAATATCAACTTTTTCTGCATGAACAGTAATCGCATTTCTAATGCGTGTAAGCATATCTGCTATTGGATCAGTCATCATTTGTCACCTCTTCACCAGCTTGATTTTGTTACGCCGGGCAACTGCCCTTTGAGGGCAAGGCTCCTGAAACATATCCTGCATATTCCAAAATCTCTCAGAAACGCCCTCGGCCTTCCACAGATTCTGCACCTGTTGTACGCCCTTACTTTAAACTTAGGCGCCTTCTTCACCTTTTCCATCATACAAGTCTTAGCCATCAATTACTCCTTCTTCTCACTCTCGCTTTTTACCTTTTCTTTCCTGAACGGCATTCCCATATGAGTCAGCAATGCCTTGCTTTCCTTATCCGTTTTAGCAGTTGTACATATTGTGATGTCAAGCCCGTGCACAGATGCAACCTTGTCATATTCTATCTCAGGAAAGATAAACTGTTCTTTTATTCCGACTGAATAGTTGCCCTTTCCGTCAAAAGACTTTGCCGAGACGCCCTTAAAGTCCCTAACCCTCGGCAGCGCAAGGTTTATAAATCTGTCCAGAAATTCATACATAATATTGCCCCTTAATGTAACTTTACATCCTATAGGCATTCCTTGCCTGAGCTTAAAAGTCGCAATTGACTTCTTGGCCTTGGTAATAACTGCCTTCTGTCCTGTAATGACGCCGAGTTCTTTCTGGGCTGCCTCAAGCAATTTAATATTCTGAATCGCCTCGCCAAGCCCTACATTAAGAACCACCTTCTCAACTTTTGGAACCTCCATAACATTCTTGTATGCAAATTCCTTCTTAAGAGCAGGAAGTATCTCCTTTGAATATTTCGCCTTTAACCTTGAAATCTTTACTGGTCTATCGCTTCTTTGCATTTTTTACACACCCGTGATTTTTTTCCGTCTTCAAAAGCCATATTTGAAATCCTTGCAGGCTTGCTGCACCTGGGACACATGAGCATAACATTTGATCTATGAAGAGGAGACTCCTTCTCAATAATCCCGCCCTGCGTATACTTCTTATTTGGCTTCATATGTTTTTTTATAATATTTACCCTCTCTATTAACAGTTTATCCTTTGAAAGCATGACTGAGAGCACGCGCCCCTTCTTGCCTTTTTCCTTGCCGGCTACAACTAAAACCATATCGTTTTTCTTAATATTAAATCCCATTATTTACAGCACCTCTGGCGCCAGCGATATTATCTTCATAAATTCTTTCCATCTAAGTTCTCTCGCAACAGGCCCGAATATCCTTGTGCCTACGGGCTCTCCCTGCGGATTTATCAGCACTGCCGCGTTCTGGTCAAACCTTATGTATGAACCGTCAGCTCTCCTCTGTTCCTTTTTTGTCCTTACCACAACAGCCTTTGCTATTGCGCCTTTCTTGACATTGGATTCAGGGATAGCCTCTTGAACACTGACGACTATTATATCTCCAAGCCGCGCATATCTCCTGCGCATGCCGCCAAGTACTTTTATGCACCGGACTCTTTTGGCGCCTGAATTGTCCGCTACTTCCAGTATGCTCCTGTCCTGAATCATTCCCTATTGCTCCTTTACGAGTCGTAGACTTATGCCTTTTCAAGTATGCTTAAAACGGTCCACCTTTTATCTTTGCTGCGCGGCTGCGTCCCGGTTACAGAAACTATATCCCCCACCTTGCACTTGTTTTCTTCGTCATGGGCTTTAAACCTGGTTATCTTCTTAACCACCTTTTTATATTCAGGGTGCTGAATATGCCTTGTAACAGCAACCACAACGGTTTTGTCCATCTTATCGCTAACAACCTTGCCTTTATAAATTTTTTCTGCCATTCCGACCTCTTTTTTAACTTTTTACTCCGCCTGAGGCGGATGACTTCTCGCTTGTTATTGTCAGTATCTTAGCTATATCTTTTCTCAGAGTATTTATCATCTTAGGATTTTCCACCTCACCTGCAGCAAGCCTGAACTTCAGGTTAAAAAGCTCTTTCCTTGTGTCCTGCTCTTTCTGTTTCAGCTCTTCTACTGTTAACGCCCTTAATTCTGAGGGTTTCATGCTACTGTATCCCCCCTCTTTACGAACCTCGTAGCAATCGGAAGCTTATAAGATGCAAGACTAAGCGCTTCCTTCGCTATCTCCTCTGTAACCCCGGCAACTTCATAAAGCACCCTGCCCGGCTTAACAACAGCAACCCAGTATTCCAGATTACCTTTACCCTTCCCCATTCTTGTTTCTGCAGGTTTCTTTGTTATAGGTTTATCAGGGAATACTCTTATCCAGAGTTTACAGCCCCTCTTGGCGTGTCTTGTTATTGCTACCCTTGCTGCCTCAATCTGCCTGCTTGACACCCAGCCAGGCTCCATGGCCTTAAGCCCGAATTCTCCGAAAGAAAGCTTGGAGCCTGTATATGCCTTGCCACGCATATTGCCCTTCTGCATCTTCCTGAACTTGACTTTCTTCGGCATCAGCATGGCTTACTCCACCCCCTTGTGTGCTTCTGGAAGTATATCGCCATTATATATCCAAACCTTAACGCCTATTTTCCCGTATGTTGTCTTTGCCTCTGAGAATCCATAGTCTATGTCTGCCCTGAAGGTGTGAAGCGGAACCCT
>JAZDJF010000203.1:0-7155 GCA_043804165.1 Nitrospirota bacterium | reverse complement strand
CTGAAAGGCACTGATAAAAGGGTTTCTGACTATGTGCTCAAAAAACAGGAAACGAAAATTCTTATGAGTAAAATGAAGGATTTATTAGACTTTCTTATCCCGCAGTATATCAAAGAAGGCAGGTCTTATCTGACGATTGGCATTGGCTGCACAGGCGGGAATCATCGTTCCCCGGCTATAGCAGAAAAGTTGCAGGGCTATCTTAGAAAGCATCCGCTAGATATGAGTATCGTTCATCGTGATATAGGTTAACTGTTGAATGGCGTTTTTTCACTTCATTAATGGAATACCTTGTCATCATTTTCATATCATAATAATCATCGGCCTCCTTGCCAACCGTGAACTCGCCCGTGATAAAAAGAGAATTAAACAAATGATGAGAGAATACTCTTTCAAAACATATTTTCCTGAAGATGTAGAGGAAGATCATCCTGAAAAAGAGACAAAGGAAAAGAAATTGTGAAATGTGCAATCTTGACCCTAAAGAAGGTCATGAAGACGCTCTTATATTATATTATCAGTCTCCGTTTACGGTATCCGACAGCAATGAAGTCACTTTCTTCCCGCGCTTTGATCTTCTTCAATCCGATGGCAAGCAGGATTTTTCTTTCTTCCGGATCCCTTTTCGTTTTTTTCTTGTACCTTTTCAGTCCCAAAGCATCCCTCTGAACCAGAAAATCTGCAGTTGATATGTCCTCATATTTTCTGATTCTTTGTTTCATGGTTCTTCCCTATTCCTTAACATCCTGAGTTCCGGCAGAATATCGTTTTCCGGAAGGCTCGCCTTCTTTTCGAGGTACGACCAATCCATTTCTTTGCCATATCTTATAATTAACAGTTCAACCAGCTCGCAGTCAATTTCAGATTTCCAGTGTTTGCAGGCATTTAAACGGTCTAGGATCAGGTCTTCTAGCCCGATGATCTTACACCGCAGATCTTCTCCGAGTTCGACGATCTCAACAGGAGAATCCTCTCCGGCGAGTACCGACGCCGGCACTTCTATTGCCATCTTTAAATCGTCGCTGACCCAATACCTGCCCTGCCTGACAAATCCGATATCGCACAAAACCATATCCAATGCTTCCCTGCCCGAATATGCTAAGTCTATGTCTGCGGTGAAATAGACTTCCCTGGAATAATATGATAATGCACATCCCCCGATCACTGTCGGCACATCCTTCCCATGCTCCTCAAGGAGTTTCGACAGCAGTCCTACCATAAGCAACTGCCTCTTCAGAGGCGCTTCAGTCTGTCTGATCTTGTTGAGTATTTCTCCGGTATTCATACGTGACATCTTACCAATTCTGCCCGATAACTACAAGGAAGTGTTCTTTACCCCCCAGCTGCAAAACTTTTGTTCAATTTGTGAGCCCCGAAAGCTTTCGGGGCCTCACCTTTTTTGCAACGTTTAGGTCTATTTAAGTTTTTCGGAGATAATCACGGGCCTTGCATATCTTAACGCCGCTAACTGTTTGCCCAAAGTATTTTCCGAAATGTTCTACATCACCTGTAATCAAGTAATTAGCCTTAATAGAAATAGCAGCCAGCAGAACAGGACGATCTTTCTCTGGCAAATCTATAGGACATGGCATTTCAGGATCTACTTCAGGAACAATTTGTACTTTAGATAAGCAAGCTTCGAGTTTTTTCAAATGGTCTGGGTCATGGAGATTTCGCCTCGCCTCTTTAACTACATAGTTGGAGGCGAATAGTAAACAAAGATTCTTTTCCGCAAAATTCCATAATAGGTCTAAACCCGGGCTTCCATAGGCGACCGAGAATAAGATGTTGGCATCAAGGAAAACCCGATCAACCACTTGAGATAGCTTGGAATATCTCATGGGGGCAACGGTCATATGCCTTGGGGTTTCTCATGAGGAATTGCTTCAGGATCCAGCCCCATCTTTCGGACTTCTTTTACTGCCCAGGCATAGTCTTCAGGCGTGATTGCATTATTTAAAAGAAATTCAGCCTTACGTTCAGGGGTATATATCTCTACGGGGAGTGTCACGACAGGACGCAGAAGAACGCCCTCTGGCCGAGCCTCTGCGATGACCATTGAGCCTTCTTCTAATCCATACTTACGGCGAATATCTGCTGGAATTACAATTGTTCCCCGTTTGCCAACTTTAGTAGTCTCTATGTTCTTCATAAAATCAGAATATCAGATATTCCGATTTTTGTCAAGCAGGGCAGGTTTAATTCCCTTGTAATTAATTCGATAAACCAGATGAACCATATTCTTTAGGGGGTTTTCACCTTGGCACAGGCAGAGAGACGTCCATTATTGATCTTGCCAATTATGTGAGGGGACTTTGTGAAGGTAATATCAAAATAATCTTCGAGCCTGACTTTATAACTCCTTTAAAAGATGCTTATTCAGGCGTTTCATTGGGGAAAGGAGATTTTATTGAAGAGGTTAAGAAAAAGATAGGCATGAAAGGAAGAGACAGGGAGATAGGTGAGACAAGATTTACAGGGTCATATACGCCTGATGATGTGATATATTATTATTTTTTTATGTATAGTAGAATAGGAGTATTGTATGGCAGAAGAAGATCTTTCAAGGCTTAAGATAGATAAAGCAGCATCGATTGAACGCCCTGCAAAAAGGCGCAGGTACGGGTATGTTATCGCTGCTGTTTTATTTGTCATACTTTTTGTCCTCCTCTACATCAAGGGAATACTCAGCCCTTCAGTTGAAGTCGAGGTTGCGAACGTTGTTCAGATATATCCTTCCCAGAGTTTTACTTTGCTTAATGCAAGCGGCTATGTTGTTGCCCAGCGAAAGGCAGCAGTTGCGTCCAAAACAACAGGCCGTCTTGAATGGCTAGGGGTTGAGGAGGGAAGCAGGGTCAAGCGCAGACAGGTTATCGCACGCCTTGAAGGTGAAGATACGCTTGCAGCAAAGAGGCAGGCAGAGGCAAATCTCGAAAATGCACGCTTCATGCTTGAACAGGCAAAGGCACAGCTTGAAGTGGCTGAGCTTACATACAACCGTAAAAAGGAATTACTGAAACAGGAGCTTATTCCACAGGCTGATTTTGATGCAGCAGATGCTAACTACAAAAGTGCAAAGGCGTCTTATTCAGGGTCACAGTCAGCTGTGAATGCTGCCAAAGCTGCTTTTGATGCAGCCGGCATTGCAGTTGAATATGCCTTCATCCGCGCTCCGTTTGATGCTGTTGTGCTCACAAAAAATGCTGATGTCGGCGACATTATCACTCCTCTTGGTGCTGCTGCAAATGCAAAGGCCGCAGTTGTCACTATTGCTGATATGTCATCATTGCAGGTCGAGGCAGATGTCTCTGAGTCAAATCTTGAGAAGGTAAAGGTCGGCCAGCCCTGTGAGATCCAGCTTGATGCATTTCCTGAAATGCGCTTTCGCGGAAATGTGCATATGCTAGTGCCTACAGCAGACCGCACAAAGGCATCAGTGCTTGTAAAAATAAAGTTTTTGGCTAGTGACAGCCGCATACTGCCTGAAATGAGCGCAAAGGTTGCGTTTCTTCAAAGGCATGCAGGGCCTGATGAGCAGAAGCCTCTTACAGCTATAAATCCGGCAGCGGTCCTAGAGAAAAACGGTAAGAAATATGTCTTTTTGATTAAAGATAAAACTGCATATGAAACTCAGATCACAACAGGAAAACAGATAGGCGATGTGCTCGAAGTGACAAACGGTGTCTCTGCCGGCAGCAAGGTGGTTCTTAAGCCGTTAAATAAAATCAAAAACAACACAAAGATCAAGACAGCAGAACCCTCGTAATATTTTTCAATGGAAAACAAACTTCCAATTGTAGAAATAAAGAATCTCTCCAAAGCCTATCGCCGCGGTAATCAGTTACTTCAGGTGCTTCAGGATATTACGCTTGATATTGCTGAAGGCGAATTCCTTGCACTTATGGGTCCTTCAGGCTCAGGCAAGAGCACGCTTCTGAACCTCATTGCCGGAATTGACAGGGCTGACACCGGAGTTATAAAGATCAGAGGAACAGATATTGCTCTTTTATCCGAAACAGAGCTTGCGAGATGGCGCAGTGCGAACGTAGGTTTTATCTTCCAGTTTTACAATCTAATACCTGTGCTGACTGCCTATGAGAATGTTGAGCTTCCATTATTGCTGACCGGCCTCTCGAAAAAAGAAAAAAAGGCCCATGTGGAGATGGCGCTCAGGATAGTCAATCTTACAGATAGAATGCACCACTATCCCGGACAACTCTCAGGAGGCCAGCAGCAGCGGGTTGCGATAGCCCGTGCCTTTGTAACTGATCCGGAAATACTTGTTGCTGATGAGCCCACAGGCGACCTTGACCGCGTCTCAGCAGGACAGATACTCGAACTTATGGAGCGTCTTGTACATGAACTTGGCAAGACGATAATCATGGTCACTCACGATCCCCGCGCTGCGAAAAAAGCGCATATGATCAAACATCTTGATAAAGGTGTTTTAAATGAGCATAATCAAGCTTTTATTTAGAAACACCTTCAGGCACAAACTCCGCAATTCCCTGACCATTCTCGGCATTACAATAGCCATTCTTTCCTTTGGGCTGTTGAGGACAGTAGTACATGCATGGTATGCAGGGGTTGAGGCCTCTTCTGCAACAAGGCTCGTTGTAAGGAATTCCATATCACTTATCTTTCCCCTGCCGCTGTCTTACAAGGAAAAGATCCGCCAGATAGCAGGAGTAAAACATGTCTCATACGCTTACTGGTTCGGCGGCATCTACATTTCGGAGAAGAACTTCATCCCGAATTTTGCGGTTGAAACCAAGACGGTTTTTGATATGTTTCCGGAATTTACTCTGTCTGAAAAAGAAACAAAAGATTTTCTTCGCAATAGGAAGTCATGTGTTGCAGGCCGGAAGATCGCTAATAAATTCGGCTGGAAGATCGGAGACACAATAACACTGAAAGGGACAATATTCCCGGGCAACTGGGATTTTGTCCTGCTCGGGATCTATCATGGGGCACAGAAAAGCACTGATGAGACCCAGTTTATTTTTCACTGGGATTATCTGAATGAATCGCTGAAAAAGACAGCGCCGAGCAGGGCTGACATGGTTGGATGGTATACTGTAAGTGTGAGCAAGCCTGAGATCGCAGCTGAAGTTGCTGCTGCGATCGACAAGACCTTCAAAAATTCCATTGCCGAAACCCTGACCGAGACTGAAAAGGCGTTCCAGCTCGGATTTATTGCTATGACAGAGGCGCTAGTCATTGCAATACAAATAGTCTCTTTTGTTGTTATCGTTATCATCATGGTAGTAATGGCAAATACAATGGCCATGACCGCGCGTGAACGGCTAGGTGAATATTCTGTCCTGAAGACACTGGGCTTTGGAGGCTGGCATATCGCAGGCCTCATATTCGGAGAATCGCTCTTTATTTCTTTCCTCGGATGCGCACTCGGTATTGCCCTGACATTTCCTGCTGCAAAGGCCTTCGGGCATGCGATGAGCACTTATCTGCCTGTTTTCAACGTAGAGATACAGACCATCTACATGGATATTGTTGTTGCCTTTGCTGTGGGAATTGTAGCAGCGGTCTTCCCGACATACAGGGCAATTCAGCAGAGAATAGTGGATGGATTGAGAAGGCTAGGTTGAATGAAAATACCATTTTCATATAATTTCAGGAACCTCTGGACACGGAGGCTTACCACAATACTTACAGCCTCAGGAATGGCCCTTGTTGTTTTTGTCTTTGCCTCTGTCCTGATGCTTGCTGAGGGACTGCGCAAGACACTTATCGAGACAGGCTCATATGATAATGTTGTGGTAATAAGAAAAGGGTCTGTCTCTGAAATGCAGAGCGGCATATCCCGCAGCGAGGCCTCGGTTGTTGAACCCATGCCTGAAGTTGCAATCGGAAAGGATGGGTCTCCGCTTGTCGCAAAAGAACTGATTGTTCTTATGAATCTTCACCTGAAAGGCAGTGACAAGACCTCTCTTATTCAGATCAGAGGAATTGGCGCTCAATCTTTATTTCTCAGGCCTCAGATAAGCTTTACTGAAGGCCGGATGCCGAAACAGGGTTGTCTGGAGATCGCTGTTGGAAAGAGCCTTGCAAAAAGATTTAAAAGAACCGGACTAGGGGATACCATGCGTTTTGCTTTGAGGGATTGGACAGTTGTCGGCATATTTGATGCAGGAACTACAGGATACAATTCAGAGGTCTGGGGAGATGCTGAACAGCTGATGCAGGCATTCCGGCGGCCTGTGTATTCATCAGTCCTTTTCAAACTGCGCAGTTCATCGGAATTCGAACAGGCGAAGCAGAAGATCGACAACGATCCTCGCATGACAGTTGAAGCAAAGCGCGAGACAAAATATTATGCAGAGCAGTCAGAGATGATGTCCACATTTCTCAGCATTCTCGGGCTTTCACTGACGATTATATTTTCTTTTGGCGCTATTATAGGCGCTATGATAACAATGTATGCAGCAGTTTCGAACCGCACTTCAGAAATAGGTACTTTGCGGGCGCTCGGATTTGGAAGAAGAGATATCCTGTTTGCATTCATCATGGAATCATTGCTGCTTGGCTCAGTCGGAGGGGTCGTGGGATTGATCTTTGCCTCTTTTATGCAGTTCATCACAATCTCTACAATGAACTGGCAGACACTTTCAGAACTTGCATTTTCTTTTACTTTGACAGGGAAAATAATTTTTCAATCAATGCTCTTTGCGCTGATAATGGGATTTGTCGGCGGAGTTCTGCCTGCTGTCAGGGCTTCACGTATGAATATAGTTGATGCGCTGAGATCCGCGTGAGATTCCGGACAATCCCCAAATAACAGGTGGATGTGAACCTCGTCAGATCCGGGAGGAAGCAGCGATAAGCATTTTTTCTGTGTGCCGCAGCAAGTTGTTCCCGGGCTGCATAAAACAGTGAAGAATATATACTTGATCTCGCCCTAATTTTTATACACTAGATCGTTCATTACATTCGAACCTATCATAGAGTATATCACTACAGCCTTTAAAATCAAGGATTCTCCGAGATCGTTCTGTTTTTGCTGAGACCTAAAAATTGTGTTGCATTTTTTTATTATAGTGTATATATTATACACTATGAGTTTTATTCGCAGGATAAAGAGAGGAGATAAGGTCTACCTTGCCGAGGTTGAAAACAGATGGATTAACGGCAGGT
>JAZDJF010000202.1:0-3252 GCA_043804165.1 Nitrospirota bacterium | reverse complement strand
CTTCTGCCCTATACTGGATGCCTTCTGTGTCGCATAGAAGAAGTTCTTTTTTCTCTCCCATAAGATGGATCTCAAAACCCTCCCGCCGTCCATGGGAAACCCCGGGATGAGATTAAAGATCCCGATTATCAGGTTTATCTGTGCAAGATAGTCAAAGAGGGCTTTCACGCCGCCTGTGGTATTTAAAGAGAGGTAGAAAAAGACGACTGAGAGGAAAAAGCTTGAGATGGGGCCTGCAATGGCAATTCTGAACTCGGCCTTTGGATGCGGCGGCTCGCCTTTCATCTGCGCAACACCGCCAAAGATGAAGAGCGTGATGCTTGCGATGGAGATTTTGTATTTCTTTGCTACAATGGAATGGGCAAGCTCGTGAAAGGCGACAGAAGCAAAAAGCAGCAACGCTGCGAGGGCGCCCTTAATCCAGTAAGAGACTGCCGGAAGTTCCGGCGCCGCCTTCGGAAAATAGAAAGTAGACAGTGACCAAGTGATCAAACCGAATACGATAAACCAGGTAAAATGCACCCTGATGGGTATCCCGATAATTGTCCCGATCTTCCATGCTCCCTGAAATAATCCGTTCATGAGACCCCCTTTTATATTTTCAATTGAAGATTCCCTGCTTTCCTTCTTCTTAAAAATTTATCCGCCTCTACAACGACAATAACAGATGCCGAAACCATTAGTATTTGCAACCAATCACCTGTTGCAATCGGCTCTGTTCTGAAGACCCATTGAAGGGCAGGCACATAAATTACAGCCAGTTGAGCGAGGAATGCGGCTATCATGCTGTAAAACAGGAACGGGTTACTCATAAGATTTATGCGGAATATTGACTGAAGTTCGGAGCGGCTGTTCCATGCCTGAAAGAACTGGAAAAAGACCATTGTCGTAACGGCCATTGTCCTTGCCTTCTCAAGGGAATCACCTGCATTCAGGACAGTAATAAAATTATAGACAACCCCTGCGGAAATCAAAACGCCTACAAGTATTGTCCTTTCTATGAGGAGTCTGGACATTATTCCCTCTTTGGGGTTTCGTGGAGGCCTGTCTATTATGCCCTTTTCACCCGGCTCAAATGCTAAGGCGACATCCTGCAGGCCGTTTGTGACAAGGTTTATCCAGAGCAGCTGGGCAGGGACATAGGGTATCGGCACGCCCACGACAACGGTGCCCAATATGGACAGGATGGCGGCGACACCCGTGGGAATGAGAAAGAAGGTGACCTTGCGTATGTTGTCGAATACTATTCTGCCTTCTTTCACTGCATTGAAGATGCTGGCAAAATTATCATCTGCAATGACCATATCGGATGCCTCTTTTGCCGCATCGGTGCCTGTCTTGCCCATAGCGACACCAATATGAGCTGCTTTCAGGGCAGGCGCATCATTAACCCCGTCACCTGTTACAGCTACAATATGACCCTGTTTTTTAAACTGCTCTGTTATCCTTAATTTATGCTGAGGCGAAACCCTTGCGTATACATTCACCGTCCTTACTTTTTCAAAGAGATCTGCATCGGTCATGTCTTCCAGTTCCCTGCCGGCAAGGACTACAGCGTCTTCATCCGCGATGCCGAGTTTCCCGGCAATTGACCTGGCAGTGATGGCATGGTCCCCTGTGATCATAACAACACGGATACCTGCCTTTTTGCATCCCTCGATTGCCTCTATCGCCTCAGGCCTCGGCGGGTCTATCATGCCCTGTAATCCTGCAAATGTCAGTCCTGATTCCACATCATGATGCGTAAGCTCATCCATCTCATCAGGGACTTCTTTATATGCTAAGGCGAGGATGCGCAGCCCTTCCTTTGCAAAATTTGAAGCAACGTGCAAAATATCTTTTTTATTTATATCCTCGCCGCGCATATCCTTAGCGCACATATCAATAATCTTTTCAGGCGCGCCCTTCACAAATATCATCTTCTTCCCTCTGCGCCTGTGGAGGGTGGCCATGTAACTCCTTTCGGATTCAAAGGGGATAATTGCTCTCTGCTGATATTTTTCCTTCTCATCTTCCAGGTTCAGCCCTGCCTTTACGGCAGATACAATCAGCGCCCCTTCCGTAGGGTCTCCATCGACCTTGTAATTGCCGTCTTCTTCGTAGAGATTTGATTCATTGCAGAGAAGCCCTATACTGAGTACCTGAAGGAGATATTTCTTATCGCCTGCTTTCACATGCAGCCCCTCATGCAGAAACCCGCCCTTTGGCTCATACCCGCTTCCTTCAACCTCATATATCTGCTCTCCATCGTAAATCAGTTTCACTGTCATCTCATTCTTTGTCAGTGTTCCTGTTTTATCAGAGCCGATGACTGTGGTACTTCCCAGTGTCTCCACAGCCGGGAGTTTTCTAATAATGGCATTCTGTCTTGCCATCCTTGCCACGCCGATAGCCATTGCGATTGTCACAACTATGGGAAGTCCTTCCGGTATCGTCGCAACAGCGGCTGCAACTGCTATCATAAACATGTCTTTTACACTCTCACCAATTAACAGCCCTACAAGAAATAAAAGGGAAGAGGCTACAAGAACAATAAAACCGATAGCCTTTGCAAAGCCGTGTATCTTTTCCTGAAGGGGAGCCCTTACAATGCCTACTTCCTTGACCTCTCTGGCAATGTTTCCCAGCACAGTAGTTCCCCCTGTCTCTACCACAATGCCCTTCGCCCTTCCATTAACCACGACTGTCCCCATGAATACCATGTTCTTCTGGTCGCCGGGGGTTAAACGATCTTCCTTGATGGGCAATGTAATCTTTTCAGCGGGGACCGACTCTCCTGTAAGCATCGCCTCGTCCACTTTCAACTCAATGGCATGCAGCAGCCTAATATCTGCAGGAACCTTAGTCCCCGAGGCAAGAAGAACAATATCTCCGGGCACAACTTCTTCGCTGTTTATCTCCTTTTCCTTGCCGTCCCTGATTATCCGTGCCTTCGGGACCACCATCTTCTTCAGCGCCCTGACGCTTTCCTCAGCCTTGTACTCCTGTATATAACCGATAATCGCATTTAGGATTACCACGGCAAAAATGACGCCCGAATCTATATACTCTCTGAGGAGTATCGTTACAACGCCGGCTATGAGAAGGATATAAATCAGCGGGCTCGTAAACTGATGGAAAAGGATTTTCAGCTTGCTTATTTTCTCTTCCTCGGCCAGTTTGTTTGGTCCGTATTCCTCAAGGCGCTGCCTTGCCTCTGCGTCGGTCAGCCCGCTCTCCGATATGCCGAGCTTGTGAAATACCTCTTTTACG
>JAZDJF010000201.1:0-2343 GCA_043804165.1 Nitrospirota bacterium | reverse complement strand
CGAAGGCCTGAGAAGGTCATTCATCCCTGCATCAACTATCACAAACTCCTTCTCAAGACCCTGCTTCAGGTAAAGGGTCTTTGTAACGAGTATTCCTGCATTGCCGACTATAGACCTGCCCGGTTCCATTATCAATGTCATATTTCTTCCCTTAAGCAAGGGCAGGAGATTCCTTGCAAGGTCTGAAGGCACAGGCGGCTCTTCATCCTTATATGAGATGCCAAGCCCGCCGCCAATATCAAGGCATTTGATATCCACTCCCTGCGCGCTGAGTTCATCAACAAGAACCAGAATCCTTCTAAGCGCATCAACAAACGGAGACACCTTTGTAATTTGAGAACCTATGTGCTTGTGTATGCCGATGACAGAAATATTTTTAAGGCGGCTTGCAGTTCTGTAATGTTTAACTGCATCTTCAATCGGTATGCCGAATTTATCCTGCCTGAGCCCTGTTGAGATATAAGGATGCGTCTCAGGGTCAATATCAGGATTAATCCTCAATCCAACAGGCGCCTTTGTCTTCATCCCGCCTGCAATCCTATTTATCGCCCTCAGTTCATCTTCAGACTCCACATTAAACATAAGTATCTTTGACTTTAGCGCAAATCTTATCTCTTCATCTGTTTTTCCGACTCCTGCATATACAATCTTTTTCGGAGGTATGCCTGCATTTAAAGCTGCGTATAACTCTCCACCTGAAACAATATCAGCGCCTCCGCCGTTTTTTGCAAAGAGCCTCAATATAGACGGATTTGAATTTGACTTGAGCGCAAAGCAGATTATGTGTGGATAACCGTTAAATGCGTTTTCATATGCCTTGAAGTGCCTGAGAAGTGTTTTGTAGCTGTATATATAAAGAGGTGTGCCGTATTTCTCCGCAAGCCTCTTTACAGGCACATCCTCGGCAAACAGTTCATTCCTCTTATATCTGAAAAAATGCATGATTTTACTCTGGGTTTCTTTTATATTTTTTAACACAATCTGTCTTATAAAGTCAAAAAACTGAGATTACCCCTCTCATCTCTTGCTTTTTCGTGATAGAATAGCACTATGAGATAAACGGCAAAATGAAGGCTCTATCCTCATTGTTGACGATGACCAATATATCCTTGAATCTGTTTCAGGGCTGATAGTAGGCCTTTATTCAAATAAGATTGCCGAGGCGCTGGATATGACTGTGGAGTTCATAATAATTACATCGCCTGCGCTTATCTTCTTCAACCCGCCTGATGGCAGCCTTAATATGAGCATACCTTCATCGTCTATATCCTCTGCAATTCCTGTAAAGCTGTCTTTTCCTGAGACAACCTTAACCTTTCTTCCAAGAGTTGATGAAAATTTTTTCCATTCGTTGATTAATTGAATTCTGCCGCCTTTAATCAAAACCTTAAACCATCTTTCTAATTCATTCAGTATCGCGGCAATAATAAGTGTCCTTGAGATTTCCAGAGAACAACCTTTGATGCCTTTCCCTTCTCTTAGTTCTTCTATTACAGATGTTGCTACAGCGCGGATATCATCAGGGAACATATCAAGGCACGCATTAACATTTATACCAATACCGATAACAGCAAAAACAATCCTGTCCTGATCAGATTTCATCTCTGTGAGTATGCCGCCTAACTTTCTTTCGGATACCATCAGGTCATTAGGCCATTTTATCTTCACTTCAATGCCTGTTGAATTCCTTACAGCTCTGGCGCATGATATTGCGCTCATTATTGTAAGAAGGGTAGCATCCTTAGGTTCAATCTCAGGCCTGACAATTACACTCATATAAATATTACCTTTGGGCGGCGAGAACCAAGTCCTTCCGAGCCTTCCCTTCCCTTTTAACTGCCTGTCTGCAATTACTACTGTTCCGTGAGAAACTCCTTTTTCTGCAAGCTCCATCGCAAGTGTATTGGTAGAATCAATGCTTTCATGAAAAATTATCTCTTTCCCGAAATCACCCTTGATAAGAATCTTCAGTTCTTCCACTGAAAATTCAGGAGTTTTTATAAGTCTGTAGCCCTTTGCAGTAGAACCCTCAATCACATAGCCTCTTTCTCTCAATGTCTCTATCTTTTTCCAGATCGCCGCCCTCGTAATGCCAAACCTCCTGCTCATCTCCTCTCCTGAGACAAAACCATCCTTTTCCTTAAACATCCTGATTATCCTGTCAAACATTCAAATTCTCTCCTTATCCTTCTCTGGCCATCTGCATTCATCATAAAGCACACATGCGCCGCACCCTGGCTTTCTTGCAGTGCAAGTTTCTCTTCCGTGAAGTATCATGGCAAGATTAAATGCCGTCCATTTGTTATTCGGTATCTGCTTCGTAAGTTCTTCTTCCACTTTATC
>JAZDJF010000200.1:0-3015 GCA_043804165.1 Nitrospirota bacterium | reverse complement strand
TGCTTTTATCCACAGATGGCTCTGAATACTGCGCGGGCGCTGTAACAGAGGCTGTCAATTTAGCAAAGGCATGTGGTAGTACACTCTATGCAGTGTCCGTTATAGAAACTAATCCTGAGTTAATGGCCATCGCACCAGGGGTTGTCGAAAAGATGGATAAAAAGACGAGGGAGCATCTCGAGATGATTAAATCAAAGGCATCAGGAGAAGGCGTTAAATGCGAAATTATTGCGCGTCAAGGAGAGTACCCTCATGAGTATATTGCCGAAGAGGCGGCAAAAAATAAAATCGGTATGATAGTTATGGGCAGGCGTGGCCGTACAGGATTAACAAGAGTTATGATGGGAAGTGTGACTGCAAAGGTCATAGGCCATACACTCTGCAGGGTTCTGCTTGTACCTAAAGATGTGAAACTCGCATTTGAAAAAATACTTATCGCTACGGACGGTTCAATGCATAGCGATTTTGCAGCCCAAGAGGCTGTAGACATTGCAAAACGCTGCGGGAGTACCCTGATTGTCCTTTCCGTTGCCAAAAAAGATGAAAACCTCACAGCAGCAAAGGAATATGTCGATATGGTAAAGAAGGTTGCTGAAAAGGAAGACATAAAGGTGGAACCCTTAATCCGGCAAGGCGTGCCTCATGAGGTTATAGTTAATACAGCGGCACAGGAGGATGTTGGCCTTATAGTTGTTGGAAGCCATGGCAGGACCGGCTTAACAAAACTGCTCATGGGCAGCGTGACAGAAAGGGTGATAGGGCATGCAAGATGTGCTGTCCTTGTGTGGAAGCTTTAATTAAGAAGGAGGTTTTATGTCAAAAGGTAAAGTTGTAAAGGATTTGATGATCGATGTTTTTGAGTATCCTCATGTGCCCTATTGGTTCACGATTAAGCAGGCGATAATGGTAATTAAAAAATCTGTTTTAGGGACGGAGAAATGTATTCACCCGCTGGCAGTACTTGTATTTGACGAAAAGTATAATATCCTTGGTACATTGACCCTGAAAGATATCCTGAAAGGGCTTGAATCCAAGGAGAAGGCAGAAAGTCCTGTAAGCGAGGTTATGGTTCCGGCGAAGTTCTTTGTTGAACCTGCTGACCCTTCCAGTAAAGCAGCGGATATGATGCTTAGCAATGATCTGATTTTACTCCCTGTTATAGAAAATAAAAAGAAATTTGTCGGTGTCGTAAGAATGATAGAGATATTCGATGAACTTACAAGCGCTATTTAGCGAGCAAAGGCATTCCAGTAGCTGAATTGTTTTTATGTCATTGCGAGGAGCCCCGTCCCGAATGCTTTCGGGATCGGGATCAAAAAGCAAGGAATGAGGTGTCCAGATGAGTGCATTCAAGGCATGTCCTGTATTAAAGATGGAAAAGCTGCTTTTGGCATCAGATCGTTCTGAATTCAGTGAGGGTGCAATAAGGGAGGCTATTAAATTAGCAAAGACATGTAGCAGTAAACTCTATATTATATCTGTTGCAGAAACACCTGACATTCGTGCCTACAACTATCCAATGGCATCGTTTGAAAAGTTAGAAATAGTAACAAGACAACATCTTGAATTATTAAAAGAGAGTGCTGAGAAGGAAGGTATCATCTGTGAGATAATTGAACGCCGTGGTACGGAAACTTATAAATACATTGTTGATGAGGCAGCAAAAAACAATGTAGAGATGATAATTATTGGCAGACGAGGCAGAACCGGGATTACAAGGCTCATGATGGGTAGCGTGACTGCTAAAGTCATAGGCCACTCACCTTGCAAGGTCATGGTTGTACCGAGGTTTGCCAGAATCTCATTTGAGAAGATTCTGGTTCCCACAGATGGTTCAATCTTCAGCGATCTCGCATCCCGTGAGGCTATAAGTATTGCAAAAAACGTTAGAAGTAGTCTTATTGTCCTTTCCGTTGCTACGAAGGATGAAAATCTTCCAGTAGCAGAGGCAAGTGTCGGCATGGTAAAAGAGGCTGCAGAAAAGGAAGGGATAAAGGTTGAGGCATTGACCCTTATAGGTAACCCCCATGAGGTCATAGTTGATACGGCAGAGAAGAAGAAAGCAGGTTTCATAGTTGTTGGAAGCCACGGCAGAAGCGGCATAGAAAGGCTTCTTATGGGAAGCGTGACTGAAAGGTTAATAGGACATGCAGGTTGTCCTGTCCTGGTAGTAAGGAAGCCATAAAAGAAGGTTTTATTGAGGGTCTCATAATTGAATAGACATTATTCTAAAATCTCCCCTTACCCCTCTTTGCCAAAGAGGGGCATTATTTCCTCCCTTTGGAAAAGGGAGGTTAGGAGGGATTTTTCAAATTGATGTCGTCATTATTTTGAGATTGTTAATAAATGCTGTCTAACGACTGCACGGATGATTTTGGAAGCAAGGCGGAGGGTTGGCTCGTCGGCGGTTTTGATGAATGACTGCAGGGTTCCCTTGATGTCTTTGTAGCCTTTCTAATTTCTGAAATCCTATTCTTTTACAATAAAGGTATACTATATCCTGCCTGTTTGAAATGCTCATCGAACGTAAGTTCCTGTTTTATATCGAATTCTTCCATAGGCATAAAGGAGAAACAGTCAATCATACCCCATGATTTATCAGAACGCTTTTTATAAAATGCCAGGGCTTTTTCAAATCCTTCAGATGAAAAAGAGACAACAGTTGTATGAGGGTCATCTCGTATTTTTTCTATAATACTTACGGCAAGATGTCTGTTTTCCGGAAGCGATAAGCTGTTTGCTATTTCTACAAGAACAAGTTGTGTTGTCAGAAAAAAACCGTGAAATTTTTTGGATGCTTCAACTGCAATTTTGTGAAGATTGTCCTTTTTATGAATCAAAGCGATAAGATAACCGGTATCGAGAAAAATACCGCTCATCTCTTCGGGAGGTTATAGAGATAGTGGTCGTGCTGTTTCGAGAAATCTTCAGGTAAATTAATTTCGGCTGCGATGTCCGCTAATTCAGAAAGGAGAGAAGACTTTTTCCTGACAGTTTTTTTCCGTGTCTTCAAAT
>JAZDJF010000199.1:0-4199 GCA_043804165.1 Nitrospirota bacterium | reverse complement strand
TTTTTCGTTCATGGGCGGAAGCATGGGTTCTGTTGTCGGAGAAAAGATTTCAAGGGCTGCAGAAACAGCTCTTGAAAAAAGAATACCATTAATATGCATTGCATCATCAGGCGGCGCAAGGATGCAGGAAGGAATATTCTCCCTTATGCAGATGGCAAAGGTTTCCGCAGCAATAGGCAGGCTGAAGGATAACGGTGTTCCGTATATTTCTGTCCTTGCTGACCCAACATTCGGCGGCGTTGCTGCAAGTTTTGCCACAATCGGAGACGTAATAATCGCTGAACCGAGAAGCCTAATAGGGTTTGCAGGCCCGCGCGTTATAGAGCAGACAATGAAACAGCAGCTCCCTGATAATTTTCAGAGAGCAGAGTTCCTTCTTGAGCATGGGTTAATAGATATGGTTGTCAGCAGAGAAGACATGAAAAAGACTCTCGCAAAGCTCATAGAATTCCTTTCGTAAGAAATCCGCCTCTCAACAGTTCCGTTTCAAATTAATTTATTTTCTTCATTTCTTTCTTCTTACTTTCATGGTATTTAATGTAAAATATTGCACTTATGGGTTATACTGCTGCTGTCAATTATCTCTACGGGCTTCAGAAGTATGGTGTCAAGTTTGGGCTTGATAACACAGCGAAGCTTCTTTTTTTATCCGGCAATCCGCAAAAGCATTTCTCATCAATCCATATTGCAGGCACAAATGGAAAAGGTTCTACATCAGCAATGATAGCTTCGATATTGCAGGCTGCCGGGTTCAGGACAGGATTGTTTACATCCCCGCATCTTGTAAGTTTTACCGAGAGGATCAGGGTCAACAATGAAGAGATAACAGAGGATGAGGTAGTTGAACTCACAGAAGAGATAAGAAGCACAATAGAAGGCTCTGACCTGAATCCTACTTTCTTTGAGTTTGTAACTGCAATGAGCTTCCTCTATTTTAAAAGGAAAAACATTGATTGGGCAGTGGCTGAGACAGGAATGGGCGGACGGCTTGATGCAACAAATGTTCTGTTGCCTGAGGCATCTGTTATAACAAGTATCAATTATGACCACAGTGAATTTCTTGGCAATACCATCTCAGCGATTGCAGAAGAAAAGGCAGGGATAATAAAGGATGGAGTCCCTGTTATCACGTCAGCGCAGGAGCCGTCTGTAATGGATGTAATTAAAAAGAAAACGGAAGAAAAGAATGCCAGTCTTTTTATTTATGGAAGGGATTTTTCAGCGGCAATAAAGACAGAGGATACAAGCGGAAGTGTTTTTAATTATAGTGGCGATAGTAATTTCGAGGATTTGGTTATATCACTTCCAGGCAGGCACCAGGTGTTGAATGCGGCTCTTGCGCTAAAAACAATTGAGGTCATCTCTCAGAAGCCCCTGCCCAACACCTCTCGCTTAACCCCTGATACAATCAGGGCAGGGCTTGGAAATATAAAATGGCACGGCAGGCTTGAATTAGTGTCGAAGGAACCGCCGATTTTGATTGACGGGGCGCATAACCCTTCAGCTGCAAAGATTCTTGCTGATTCGCTTAAGGAGATTTTTTTCAAGGTATACAGGAGAATAATATTGATTGTAGGCATCATGTCTGATAAAGACATCAGAGGGATAATTGCGCCGCTTTTGCCCCTTGCCTCTGAAATTATATTGACAGCGCCTGCGTGTGAGAGGGCAGCATCGCCTGATGTTCTATCTGGTCACGCCATATCCCTCGGATTTTCTTACAGGAAAACATACGGCGTTGCTGCTGCCCTAACTATGGCCCGTGAGATTTACAGAGAAGGCGATCTGATTGTTATCACAGGCTCGTTTTACACTATAGGCGAAGCTAAGGAAATGCTTTGTGGAAGAGGCATTCTTTCGGGTCTGAGGGAAATGGTGTGAAAAACAAGGTATCAGGTATCAGGTATCAGGTATCAGGGGTTATAAGTAAAAAAGCAATCAAAAAAGTTTTGCGCATTGCGCCTTATGTCTTGTCTATTTTTTTACTATTCACTGTTCACTATTCACTATTCACTGTTAGTTGTTTTGCTGAAGAGCCTCCGACATTCATAACATCAGATTCTTTGGAACATGAAAAAAGCACATCAATGTATACGGCAAGGGGTTCTGTGCTGGTTGAACAAGGCGAGACAATAATGATGGCAAATGAGATGAAGTATGATGAGAAGACATCAAATATCTTTGCTGAAGGCAATGTAATATACGACACCCCTGATATGGTTCTTAAAGCAGAAAAGGCAGAGTTCAATCTTGATACAAAAAAAGGCACTTTCTATAATGCAGAGATTTTTTCAAAAAAAGAAAAGTACTACATTTCGGGAAGCGAGATAGAAAAAAGGGGAGAAAAAGAATACTTCCTTAAAAAGGCATCAGTCACAACATGCGAAAATCCTTCTCCTGAGTGGTGCATCAAAGGCAGGACTGCTGACATAATTATCGGAGACCGTCTCAAGTCTCGGAATGCCACTTTTCATATCAAAGACTTCCCTATTTTATATACGCCCTATCTCTGGGCGCCTCTACTTACTGAAAGAAAGACAGGGCTTCTGACGCCTGTAGTTGGTTATTCACAGTCAAAGGGTTTTTATTACAGACAGCCGTTTTTCTGGGCTATAGATGAAGACAAGGATGCAACATTTATTGTTGACTGGCATAGCAGGGCAGGCTTAGGGAAAGGGGCTGAATATAGATATGTAGCGCCTGGAAATGTGGAGGGCACGCACTGGCTTTATCATTTTCGTGACAAAAAGGCAGAACGGGATTTTTATGAGCTTAAGTCTATTCATTCGAAAAGGAACAAGGATGGTCTTTCGGGATACTGGAACCTGAACCTGTTAAATGAAAAAGGGAAAAGTTTTTACAGAGAATACAGCATTCACCGCTCGGAAAGGATAAATAGGTTTCTTGAATCAAAAGGCGAGCTGACGATTCCTTCAGACAACTCACGGTTTTACCTGATGTCTCAGTATATTATTGACCTTAAAGACGGGAGTCATACCTCAGCGGTAGCGCAGAGACTGCCTGAATTAGGGTATGTTGTTAACCCCTCCAGAGTAGGACCTGTGGTTTTCTCCATGACCTCCTCTGTATCAAATTTCTCAAGAAATAAAGGAACGGATGGACAGCGGGTTGACCTTTATCCTAAATTTTCACATTTCTTCGGTGACAAGGTTATATTGTTCCAGAATCTCGGATTGAGAAAAACCATATATTCTTTGCATAACAACGATGCTGATGGATTTAGAGGTTCGGTGCACAGGGATATGTTTGATTACAATATCACAGCGTCCAGTCGGCTCATAAAAAAATATGAGAATTTGACCCATGGGATTGAGCCTTCTCTGGGATATACGTTTGTGCCATGGATCAAAAAAGACAAGGTCAATGTCCCACTGTTTGATTCCACGGATATTTATTCAAGGCAGTCATCAATAGGCCTTTCTGTTGTAAACCGCCTTCTTGATAAAAAAGGCGAGTTCCTTACCGTAAGTGTGTCGGAATCATATAATACGTATGAACGGGACGTTCCACTCTCTCCATTAAGTGTGTCAGCATCTGTTCCAAGGCCTTTTCCTATAACTGCTGATGCCTCTTATAATCACTACACAGACCGTATTGAGACTCTAAACTCAAGCATCTCCATTCCTTTTAAAAAATTTGCATTTTCTTTTGGGGAGAGATACAACCAGCCTAATAACACCATGTTTTATGATATAGGGGCGAGTTATGCTCACTCTAAGAACTTATCCGCAGAGGTTAAGGTCTGGTATGATTCTAAAGGAGGAGGAATGAGGGATTCCAATTTCATTATGAAATACCTTCAGCAGTGTTGGGGAATGACAATGCTTATTGACAGAAAACCTCGCGATGAAGTCAACAACAAGCCAAGCGAACTTAAAGTGCTTGTGACATTTAATCTGCTCGGACTTGGTTCCTATTCTATGGGGAGATAGAGGTAAACAGCGTTCAGGACTTGAATCTATAACCGCCTTCTAAAGAGCGCAAAGAACCTTTCTTTGATTTTTTCGCAGAAGTTCCGTTTTATCCACTGTTCTAATTTTATATTTATGGAGTTCTTAATGTCTTCCTCAAAGACATCTATCATCTGCTGCCCGAAATTTTTGTCAAGTATTCCGACATTCCCCTCGTCATTCCACCTCAGCGACTGAAAATCAAGATTTGCAGAACCTATGATGCTC
>JAZDJF010000198.1:0-2126 GCA_043804165.1 Nitrospirota bacterium | reverse complement strand
CTCATGTATAAAATCGTCAAATCTTACAACCCGTCCATTGAATTCTTTGGCAAGTTTCTCTCCACTCTCATAAGTCCTGTTTGCAATGAGGACATCTCCAACTCCGCTGCTCATGAGGTGTCTTGCCGTAAGCTCTGCCATGTCACCGGCGCCGAGGAGCATGAATGATTTTGTTGAGAGGTCTGTAAAAATCTTTTTTGCAAGCTCAACGGCAGCAAAGCTTATTGACACTGCATTTTCAGCAATCTTTGTCTCTGTGCGTATCCGCTTGGCAACAGAGATTGTCTTCTTCATGAGTTTATTGAGAAGTATCCCTGTTGTTTTTTTCTGGAGTGAAAAATCAAACGCATCTTTAATCTGACCGAGTATCTGAGGTTCGCCGACAATCATTGAATCAAGGCTTGATGCAACCCTGAAGACATGCCTGACAGCGTTTATGTCTGTGTATGCGTAAAGTGATGTTTCAAGTGCGCTCCTGTCAATTCCATGAAACTCAGAGATGAAATTTTTTATTGCCTCATGCGCAGCTGCAGCGTTGCTTACTGCAAGATAGATTTCAACCCTGTTGCATGTTGACAGGATGACAGCCTCTTTTACATCAGGAAGGGTTTTAATCCTCTGCAGAGCCTCCTCAAGTTTTTGTCCGTTAAAGGCAAGCTTTTCCCTGACATCTATGTCAGCTGTTTTATGGTTGAGTCCGACAACAAGAATGTTCATAGGAAAACATGAAGACCTTTTTTTAGTAGTTTAATGCCGAAAAATGCGATGAGGATTGTGATGAACCCAATGATAGACAGTATTGCAGCCCTTTTTCCTCTCCATCCTGCTAGAAGCCGTGTATGCAGAACTATGGCGTATATAAGCCATGTGATAATTGCCAATACTATGCGCGGGTCTCCGCTTAGGTAGCTTCCCCATGCGCTCTGCGCCCAGAGCGCTCCGCTTATGATTGCAAGCGTAAGCAGAGGGAAGCCGATTGTTATCAGCCTGAAATTTATCTCATCAAGGATTTGAAGGTTCGGCAGTCTCTGAAACAGCCCGCTCGGATGTTTTGATTTTACATAGCGCTCCTGAATCAGATACATGACTCCTATGCCTGCTGCCATTGCGAATGCTGCATTGCCGAGGAATGCGAGTATCGTGTGAATGCTGAGCCAGTAGCTCTGGAGCTCAGGGCTTAAAGGCTTGATATCTCTCGGCAGCATTGCAGATGAGAGCATCAGGACAAAGACAAGAGGCATAATGAATGAACCGAGGAGTCCGAGCTTGTATCTGAATTCAAGGATAAGGAATAAAAGCACAGTGCACCATGAAAAGAAGGACGTTGCCTCATGGGGATTTACTGCCGGCATGCGGCCTGCATCAGCATAACGCAGGACGATGCTTATAGTGTGCAGCACAAAACCGGTTACAACAAAGATGAGCATTATCTTTGTTGTTGTCTTTGAACTCCTGAAGAGTTCAACAACGCTGATAATTGTTGCTGTGAAATAAAATGTTAGTGCAAGTTCAAAAAAAAGTGTAATCATCAGAAACAACCAAGCTGGCAGTTTGTGATTTTTATCTTGAGCCTGTCAGCGGCATTGCCGACAATTTTATATGAAATACCGAGGTCTTCTGCAATTGTTCTTGCAATAGAACATGGAAGTTTACCTTCAATGGCATTTTTCTTTATCTCTTCTTCTACTTTATCCTTCACTTTGAAGATATCCTCCTCAACCGTCATTCCTGCGAAGGCAGGAATCCACAGAAACAATAGACTGGATTCCGTGTCAAGCACGGAATGACAGATGTGCCAGCTTGTAGGTATGTGCCTCTCATATTAACAGTCTTTGTATATAATTTATACATTTATCAAATTGTGATACTGATGAAAAATCAATCTTAATTTTTTTTGCCCTTTCAGGCAGTTTCATGGAAGGTTCATCCTGAAATAAAATTATGTCTGCAGTTTCAAGAACTCTTTCAGCGCTTTTCTTCAAAGTGCCGCCATGCCTTCCAGATACAAATATTACAATATCAGGTTTCAAAAACTCAATTGCGCTGTTGCCTTCCACTATTATCCCTCTGAGATTGGAAAGCCTGTCAACAGCCATGGGAAGAACCTCTTTGAGTTCTTCCGGAGG
>JAZDJF010000197.1:0-2297 GCA_043804165.1 Nitrospirota bacterium | reverse complement strand
CTCTTCAAGCGAATCTTCCTGTTCATATTTCGGCTTCTTGGATACGCTTATAAGGATTGACTTCTCCCTTAAATCCTTCCGGTCAAACAGCCTCTTTCTGTCCATTTCTTCTTCAAGCGATTCTATGAAGGAGCTGAAATCAAGATTAAACCTGTAGAAATTTACAGGAGGTGAGATATCCACCGGCTTTTCTGAGCCACGCGGCATAAGATGCGCAGTATAAATATTGTCAGGAAGATTGTCTTTCACCCCGATCGCAGCAATAATATCAAGCCTGAGAAGGGCAAGGTCTGTGAGGTCATCCTGACTGAGCGGCTCATTCGTGAGATGGGTGTGCACAAGGCGAATGCCCCTTAGCGCGCGTCTGCCGAGCGGAAAATCTTCAAGCCCTGAAATAAAAACACCCTTTGCATCGCCGACAATGACATGGGTAATTTTTCCGTCTCTGGTTATCAGAAGACCTATCTGTCTTCCGATCTCCGATGAAAGCTCTGTAAGATACCTTGCCAGTTCAGGAGTTATTACTTTATCATCTGGAACCTTCCTGCGGTAAATCCTTTCAAGGGAATAGAGATAGTCTTTTTTTAGTCCGGATATATTTCCGTAAATAGATGCGATATTCTTTAACCCTCCATTTTTATTTTCACAGAGTTACATCAAACTCCATCTCGACATCTCCAAGTATAAACCTTTTTCTCAGCGCCTTAACCTTAAATGTCTCACCTTTCTTTTTATAGAATAGGTGTATTCTCATAGTTTCCACGCTGTCTACCGGTTCGCTATCAATGGAAAGTATTATATCTCCGGTCTTGAGTCCTGCCTTTTCAGCGACGCTGTTTTCAGGGAATCCCTCTATCATAACCCTGCCATCTTCCTCTTTCAGTGAGACCATTAGAATGGGTGAGGTAATGCCTTCCATTAATTGAGGATAGAAGATATAATCGGCAATATTCCTCTCCATATTCGCATCATTCAGAATAACTGCATACTCATAACCGTTTCTCCTGAATGTTCTTTTGGGTATGCCTGAACCGTACTGGATATGCCCTCCTCCGGCAATCACAACAAACTGTCCATTTTGCTGAAAATCAGGATTCTTCTTAAAAAACTCATCTATGGACTGTGCCATGCTCTCATCCCAGAGTATCTGTGATTGGTAAAAGAAGTCAAAATTCCTGTCTGTTGAGTTCTGGTGCATCTTAAAGACCTTCGTAAGCCTGTCTCTGTATTCATTGTCGGAAAAGTCCATCTGCTGTGGTATCTCCTTTTTCTCTTCATCTGAAAGGGAATCGAGCCCGCTCTTTGAAACCTTAGCCACAATCTCACGCCTGATATTAAGGGCAACAACAGGTATCTTCTCCTCCCTTGCAAAATCGAGGATAGGCTTATAGAGATTGTAGTCATACGCCCATCCCTTGAAGTATTCGGATTTCTTCAGGAACTCCTTTTCGCTTATCCTGCCTGCTGTATAGTCGTCAAGCGCTCCCTGAAACGGCCCCTGAAACATCTCCATTCCGATAGCAAGCCTTTTATTCCTTGAATACAGTACCTTTATAACCTGAAGCTGAATATTGTGATGTGCAAACTGGTCATGCTGTTCACCTGTATAGATTACCTTCTTGTTGAAAATACTGTTTATAACATCATTTAATGTCTTTAAGTCAGAGACCGCGACTGCCAGCGGCTGTTCCATGAGATTCACAACAACCCCCCTTTCTGATTCATCGATCCTTTTATAAATATTCCTGCCCATGTCAAAGGCGAGTGCGCTGTATTTCCCGTAGTGAAATATCTTTCTGAATGCTGCATCAATCTCATCCTTTGACTTTCCGTTTACTATGCCTACAACCTTCTGCGGATTCCATGGATTGCTTTTCATAATTATGCTGAAGCCTGCATCTATTGTTTCAGGCTTTCCGTAAAGCCTTTTGATCAGCGGATTGTCATTGCCGATTATGATAATGGATGATGCCTTTATATCGGAATCTTTTATATCTTTAATTTCTTTCTGTAAGGCATCCTTTTTTTGAGCATATCGCTAATGCCGCTATAAGGCTCATTTTTAGAAACCGGCAATGCTATCAAAATTCCTTTCTGGATATCGAATGGGATGCGCTGTTTATCTACACTTACATCAAGAATCTTAAGCTGTCCTATATTAACAGTTATATCCTTTGACCGTGCATCAATCCTCGCAACGCCTGTTATCTTTGAACTCTGAATATCAAATGAAATATCCAGATGGTATTCAGGCAGTTCAGATGCAGACGTAAAGGCAGGCAAAAATAAAACCATAA
>JAZDJF010000196.1:0-3331 GCA_043804165.1 Nitrospirota bacterium | reverse complement strand
GTTGTGGGACAGGATTATTGCATGCCTCTGTTTTTTCAGCTTCAGAATTTCTTCTTGAAGAGCGAGATTTTCTGCAGACATCTAAAACCTGACTGAATTGGCTTTATTATTGTAAAGAGGGAAATTTGTGAAGAGGACTGTCCCGTTGTCCATTATTATCTTGTATATAGGCTCTGATTTTTTCATTTTATTCGAGCCTGAAAAAGAGATGTCAGTTTTTCCCTTATAGAGGGCAAGCACTTTTCTGACATACTGTCTTGTCTCTGGAATCGGAGGAACAGAACCGTGCTTTTCAACAGTCCTTGGCCCTGCGTTATACGCTGCAAGCGCAAGGGTTAAGTTGCCGTTAAATCTTTCAATGAGGTATCTGAGGTATCTTGTTCCTCCGTCTATGTTCTCCTCAGGGTCAAACGGATTTTTCACCTGCAGGTCATCTGCAGTTCCCGGCATCAACTGCATAAGCCCCATTGCGCCTTTTCTTGAAACAGCATTAGGATTGCCGTTTGATTCTGCCTTTATGACAGCGCTGACAAGGGAGGGGTCTACTTCATTCTCTTTTGCTTTTTGGTTAATTATGGGATGGTAGCTGTCGTTATGTGTTGTTGAGGCGTTATATGCAACTTTTACAGGTTTGCTATCCGATGAAATCGCCTTACTGCTCTTCTCTTTTGTTTTTATAACCTTCGCTGCCTTTTTACCTCTCGAGACATCTGTGTAAAGAACAACTCCGTCTTCTCCGATATACTTGTATATGGCGGCTTCTGCAATACCGCAGATTAAGAATAAAATCACTAATATCTTCAAAACTATCATCCTGACCAAATATTACCATTTCACTCTGCGTCTGTCAACTTGAAATGACTACTTTGTCAAGCCAAAATAGAAATGTCCGGTTTTCAAACTGCCGGCTCCAGCATGTCTTCCTGTCGCTTATGCCGTTTCATATACCTCCTTATTTTGAATTTCCTCCATGGATGCTCTGCTGACGGAATATTGGGCTTTCTTCTTTTGATTCTTATCTGTTGCTTTTACTGTCTTTCCGACCCGACTGCTATCTCTCTGAACTTTAAGCTTTTCCCATTGTATCAGCCTTTATGCATAGGATATTGTCAAGGTTTATTTCTTTGGGAATAGCCCTGTGAAGGTCTTCCTCCTTCTGTAAGCGTCGGCCCAAATCCCTTATACTTTTGCAGGTACAGCCATACAACCCTGTTGGGAGATTAACCAGATGATATGCAGCCGCATATCGGGTAATAGCTGTAAAAACTGTCTTGTTTTCCTGTCAAAAACAAAACTCATCAATAAAAACTTACCGAAAGCTGAATAATACAATCTCTATCAGAATACAAAAGCAGGTGAAGATGTCTTCACCTGCCAAATATTTCAATTCAAGAGATAGCAGCCTTAGTTACTCCTCAAACTCCCACTTCAGGAATGGCGGTATATCTACCATTGCATTCACTATAAGCTCTACCAATCCGCCATAAAGGATGTTGTGTTTCTCCCATAGGCCATAGTGCCCTATGGCATCTCTCAGGGCACCTTTACAGTTTGAGCATGCAGCAATGACATATTTCTTTTCTTTAGGATCAAGGACATCCTTGAATACCTCCAGTATCTGTTTCACCTTCATCCTCTCGGTTAACTTCTTCCTGAACTGCGGGAAATTAAGGGAATTCATAATCGCAAAGCCGCTACCACCACCACAGCAATAGTTCATTGTTCCATTAGGGGTCATCTCCCTTAAAGGCTTGGCGCAAACAGCTTTAACAACATTACGCTGTGGCTTCACAATTCCCATCAGCCTCGCTACATTGCATGAATCATGAAAGGTTATATGGAAGTTATTCCTGCTCGGGTCTAATTTCAAACGACCACTCTTTACTATGTCCCAGAAGAGCGGAAAGCAACTTTCTCGTGGTAGCTGTGGAAGGGCAAAGTCCCCTGGCAGAACCCGGTCAAGGATTACGCACATAGCCTTATGGGCATGACCACATTCACCTATCACAATCTTCTTTACACCCAATTCCTTCGCTATCATGAGATGCTTTAATCCTACCCGTGTCGCCTCTATATCATCAAACCAGAGGCCATAGTTCACCACGTCATATCCAAGAGGCTCACTGCTTAATGTATAGTTTATGCCCGCAGCATCAAAGAGTATGGCAAATGCAGCAGGGTTATCAGGCCATGCGATAAACTCCCCTGCATTATGCATCAGAAGGATATCAGCACCCTTCTTGTCCATAGGTATCTTTATCTTCTTTCCAGTCCTCTCAGCGATTTCATCTTCTATAAACTCTATAAATTGACCTGTAAAGGCAACGGGCTTCATCCCTGTAGAGGAACCCACTTGAAGATGTTGCCTCGTGCCCTTCTTTAATAGCTCAAGGGGGGCAATACCCAACTCCTGACTGAAGAGCTTCCTTATCTCTCTGGTTATTAAGGCATTATCTACTCCTACAGGACAATAAAGTGCACATCTCCTACAGACATTACACCGATAAGCTAACTCAAGGAGCCTCCTCACGGTCTTATAGTTGAGCTCTACATCTGCTCCCACAAAAGACTTGAGAAGTTTCCCGCTCGGTGTGAAATACCTCTTGTACAGCCTCCTCAATATCTCTGACCTGAAGGTAGGTCTGTATATCTCCTGCCTGCCACTTGCAAGATATATATGGCATGATTCAGAGCATGTCTGGCACTTTACACAATAATCCATCGTAAGCTTGAATATCTTTAAGAATGTCCAGTTAGCCTGAGGGTTAAAGAGTTTTTCAAGTCCACTTAAAAACCCGAATACGAACCTCTCCTTCTCCTCCTGAGTCTTGGGCGTTGGAAAAACATCAAAAGGCGTATGTCCATCCAAAGAAAAATCATATGTCTCAAGCCACTTCTTCGGAGCAGGCTCAAAAGGAGGCTCCTCCTCTAAATAGGGAAGCTTCATTAAATCTTCCACTTTAAGAGTTACTAAGGGCTCGTCTGTGAGCCGGGCTATATCTTTAAAATTAATCGGTTTTTTATTCATTTCTTTACCTCCTTCTTTTCTTGTATAAGTAATTCCTGTGCATTCTCCAGCCAGGTCTTATCCGGATTTGAATGGGGTCCTGACCAGAAGAACCTATAACCGACCTGTTCAAGATTCCTTTTGTCTTTAGGAGAGCCCTTATCCTTAAATGCATCATCCCATAGGCTCTGGTGGAAGTTGAAATACTTGGCAAGATAATGCAGGTACTTTGAAAATGGCATATAGATTAAGAAGAGCCCAAAAAGCAGGAAGGTCACCATGACAACAGGTGTCACAGGTGAAAGATTAAAGAAGATAATGCCT
>JAZDJF010000195.1:0-2664 GCA_043804165.1 Nitrospirota bacterium | reverse complement strand
ATTAACGTTAGGCTTATACCAACTTCCTATTTACAGCTTTCATGGAGAGAATATAGCATATTTAAAGGTTTTGATAAAGAAAAAATCATTTGAAATAGTAATTGAAGGGCAAGGTAATGACAAGACAAAAAAAAGATGATGAGGGTCGTGCCTTCAAAATTCATTTAAACATCAGGAATCAATAAGCGGCATAGCGGCTATACTCCGCAGTCTTCAAAACCCCTCATCGCCCTCTCCCTCTCCTCATCCTATTGTAAATTATTCTGAATTCTGATATTCTGAAATCAGAAAATTAGATTGAAGGAGGTTAGAATGGAGGCGGTCAAAACAGCTGTGGCAGAAATAAAATCTCGGGGGCAACTAACTATACCAAAGAAAATAAGAGACATGAGTCATTTGGAGGAAGGGCAGGTTGTTTCTATAATACCGGTTGGAGACTCTGTCATAATCACTCCGAAAAGGCTTGAACTCGATGAGGCAAGAAGGCAGATAAGAAAGATAGTCAAGGCATCAGGGCTTTCAGAGAAAGAACTGCTTTCGGGACTTAAAGAAGAAAGAGAAAAACTCTATAAAGAAACCTATGGCAAGAAAAAGGCTTAAGGTTTTTCTCGATTCAAATGTCATAATCTCAGGTCTTTTCTCGGACAAGGGCTCGCCGCGCATCGTTCTTGACCTCTTGTCGCTTGACCTTCCGCTGCTTTCAGGTGCAACGGGCGAATATAACATCGTTGAGATTGAGAGGAACTTATTAAAAAAGATGCCTGATGTCCTGCCTGTTTACAGGCGGTATCTAAAGATACTTAACCTTGAGATTGTCCCCCTGCCTTTATCTAAGGATATAAAAAAGCTGTCAGGCCAAATCGCGGACAAAGATATTCCTGTCCTTGCTTCTGCCATAAACAACAATGCTGATTTTCTTGTGACAGGAGATAAAAAAGATTTTGAAAAATTAAAGGGTAAATATCCTTTTAAAATCCTGAGCCCGTCAGAGTTTCTTGATATAATTCTTCCTTCAATTGCTGTTCTGTAGCATTCTTGAGTATCTTAAAACGGTCAGCAGGAAAACCGATTAAGCGTCCGTCTGTGAGTTCAACAAATATCATCCTTTCTTCTGCCCATGCCCTGACAGCGGCGGACTCAACATATTCTCCTTCTGTTATAATTCACCCTGAATTATTATAATACTTGTAGCATTCTGTGACAACACCTTAAAATGAACACTGAAAACAGGTCAGAAAGTTGAAGTGTAGTATTTAAACATAGGCTTAAAACAAGATTATGAAAGACCTTTCAATCAGCGCAAACATAGCTTGGCAGGTAGCCGCTCATGAGGCGGCGGCGGCAAAGTTTCAGTTCATAGAGAAAGAGCATCTGTTTAAGTGGGAAAATTGAGGAGCAGCGCGTGTTGAATGTTATTCTGAGAAATGAGGAAATTCAAATTGTTTCTATAACAGAGGGGTAGAAAAGAAATGAATACCAGAAAAACCAAGATTGTATGCACAATAGGCCCGGCTTCATCACGCCGTGAGACAATACGCTCTCTTATAAGAAACGGAATGGACGTTGCAAGACTTAATTTCTCTCACGGCGACCATGTTACTTACAAAAAGATTGCAGGACTTATAAGAGATGAATCCAGAAACCTTAAAAAGGCAGTGGCAATCCTGCAGGACCTGCAGGGCATAAAGATCAGGGTCGGGTTTGTCAGCAACGGTTCAGTAGAGCTTAAAAAAGGCGCTGAGATATTTCTGCACAGCGGCAACGATGTCAGCAATGATAAGCACATATTTATTTCATATCCTGCGCTCAGAAAAGATATAAAGACAGGCGACAGGATACTTTTTGATGACGGTTTGATTCAGGCAAATGTAACCGGCAAGATCCGCGACGGATTAAGAGTGAAAATTGTTGAGGGCGGTGTTTTAAAGGACAAAAAAGGAGTCAACCTCCCTCATGTGAAAACAACCTTGCCGTCCTTCACAGATAAAGATAAAAACGACCTCAGCTTTGGATTAACAATCGGTGTTGATTATGCAGCGCTGTCATTTGTAAGAAGCGCAAGTGACGTAAGGGTTGTAAAGGAATGGCTTAAAAAAAGACACACGTCACTGCCTCTCATAGCAAAGATCGAAAAGCCTGAGGCGATTGATGATATTGACCGCATACTTGATGAGGCGGACGGGATAATGATTGCAAGGGGAGACCTCGGAGTTGAGATATCGCCTGAAGAGGTTCCAATCATACAGAAGATGCTTATCAGCAAAGCCAATGAAAAAGGAAAGCTTGTAATAACAGCAACACAGATGCTTGAATCAATGACAGAACATTCAAGACCGACAAGGGCAGAGGCAACAGATGTAGCAAACGCCGTCATAGACGGCAGTGATGCGCTTATGCTCTCCGCAGAGACAGCGACAGGGAAATATCCTGTAAATGTAGTAAAGATGATGGACAGGATTATAAGATATACAGAATCCCAATCCTTAGCCAGACATGATTATTCCGGCTTTGCCATGCTCTTCTCTGACTTTTCAGGCGCTGTTGCCGAAGCTGCATGCACTGCAGCAGGGGATATTCATGCAAAAGCCATAGTTGCATTCACTCAATCGGGGTTTACGGCAAGGCTTGTATCCAAGTTCAGGCCCGAAGTTCCGATAATAGGCG
>JAZDJF010000194.1:0-7618 GCA_043804165.1 Nitrospirota bacterium | reverse complement strand
CTGGAGCACACTCTTCAACAAGGAATCTAAAGATCTTGCAGAAAAGCCCGTGAGTGAGATTATGGTGCCGGCGAAATACTTTGTTGAGCCGGATGATCCTATAACAAAAGCCGCTTTCATGATAATCCATAACGACTTGATCCTGCTGCCTGTTCTGGAGAACAAAAAGAAGTTTGTCGGTCTTGTGAGATTAATTGAAATATTCAATGAAATATCCGATGCAGTTCTAAAGTAAAAGGAGGCGATGAAATGGCAGAGAAAGAGATAAAGAGAACAGAAGGTTTACCAGAGCCGCCACCGGAAATAGTCGTTGCGCCAGAAGAGAAAAGAAAGATTGACTTTAAGAGGATATTCTTCATCTTACTGGGATTGGCTTTATTCTTCGGAATTTATCTTAGCCCTCCCTGGCCGGATGCAGTTGACCCATTGGGTAAGCACTTCCCTTTACCAAAAGAAGGGAAGGCGGCAATTGCATTGTTCCTCATGGCAGGCACATGGTGGGTATTTGAAGTTATTCCAATTGGAGCAACGGCCATTTCTATCGGTCTTTTTCAGGCTCTCTTTGCCATCCGGCCGGCAAAAGAGGCATTCAAGGATTTCTTTGATCCATCTGTCTGGTTTATTTTTGGTTCTGTAGTTATTGGTCTGGCATTCACAAGGACAGGGCTTACAAAGCGGCTTGCGGTAAAAATGCTCGGCATTGTAGGAGAGAAAACGAGCATGATCTTGCTGGGTTCATTGATTGTTGTTGCAGGACTCACCCTCGTCATGGCTCACACCGCTGCTGCAGCTACCATGTTCCCGATCTTGCTGGCGGTTTATGCCATGTATGGGGAAGGGGAGAAAAAGACAAAGTTCGGTAAAGCCCTTTTCATCGGTATGGCGTATGCAGCAGGCGCGGGAAGCATCATTACCTATCTCGGCGCTGCACGCGGCCCGGCAGCAGCAGGTATGTTCAAGGAATTCACAGGAAGGGAGATGGGATTCTTTCAGCTCCCCCTCTATATGCTTCCAATAGCAGTAATCATGATCTTTGTAATATGGGGCATTTTGATGATCTTTCTGAAGCCTGAGAAAAAGACTATCCCGGGTCTTAAAGAGAAGGTAAAAGGGCTCGCAAAAGAAATAGGGCCTATGACCGGTCCTGAAAAATTTGTGATTGCAACTGTTGCACTTGTTGTTTTATTAATGGGCGCTCAGGCATTTGTCCCTGCCATAAGTGGAATAGACAGGGCAGCAATCATGCTCATCGGAACGCTGTTGTTCTTTGTGTTCAGGATACTGACAGTTAAGGAGCTTGAGGATATGCCTTGGAACATTATCCTTCTCTTCGGCGGGGCAATGAGCATTGGTTTCTGCCTCTGGAAATCAGGAGGGGCCCAGTGGATGGCAATCGAATGGCTTGCTCTTTTTAAACAGGCGCACTGGCTGGTATTTGTGCTGAGTGTTGCGTTCTTCGTTCTCGCGCTGACCAATTTCATAATGAACGTGGCAGCGATCGCTCTCGCATTGCCCATTGCTCTTGTTGTTGCAGGTTATATGGGCGTTGCACCCGAGGTTGTTGTATATGCGTCTCTTGTAACGGCAGGTCAGCCGTTTGTGCTTCTGATCGGCGCCGCGCCGAATGCAATTGCATACGGTTCCGGGCAATTCAGCTCCGGCGAATTTTTCAAATACGGTTTGCTTCCCTCTGTTATCTTGATGGTTGTTCTTGCAGCGGCAATTTATTTTGTCTGGCCGATTCTGGGTATGCCGGTGCTGGTTAAATAGTGAAACGTAAAAAGTGAAAAGTGAATAGTGATACCTGTATGAAAGAGAGTACGATGGGATTCGAAGAGATACTGGGAAAATATTTCGACAAGGTTTTTACTGAGGTTGATTTTGTGAAAAAGACCTATAACGACCTGAAAAAATTCGGATTCAATGATGAAAATGCCATTGCATCCGTCTGTATATGCAGGGACGAGATATCCCAGTCTCTGAGGAGCATCATCAAGCATGTATGGGGTGAGGCATTCAATCTTTCAAGCCTTGGAGGGATGTTTTTTGCCGGTAAGACTGCGCTAAAGGCAACTATACACCATGCTCCCGACACAGACGGAAGGGAGAGATATGTTTTTTATGCTATGCCCCACATTGCAATTGATGAAGAGGGAAAGATGGGTTTATGCAGGAGGAAAGGGATTAAGGAGTCGCACGCCTGCGGAGCCCTTTGCGGGTTTCTGGGCGAGCTGAGGGAAAAGAAGGTCATTGTTTCTATTGATGACAAAGATGCCGAGCAGGGTCATCTGAAAATGCGCCTGTTAAGGGAGATACCTTACGGTAATGTCCCTGACCTCCTTGAGCTGACACAGATTGCCTTGAAGGTCATTCAAACCGACCTTAAGCAGGCGCTTCAAGAAACAGTGGATGAGAAGAAAAACGATTATGCTCTGATAACAGGCATACAGATTCATGGCCCTGACGGAACCTACATCTGGCCTGCTGAATGTTATGCATTTGTGAATGGAATAAAAAAAGATGTTACATTTTAAACTGGAGTCAGGGGGCTTTTTATGGAGATATTATCACAGAAAAAGATTCAATTGACACGCTCAGAAAATACAAGTATGATTACAAACAGTCAGGATAATAAAGGAGTTTCTTATGGCAGAAGAGATTAAGAGTTTAATCGAAAAGATACAGCAGGATGGCATTAAGGTAGCAGAAGAAAAAGCCCAAGAAATAGAAGACCAGGCAAAGAAAGAGGCAGACCTGATATTAGAGAATGCGCGTGTAGAGGCAGAAAGATTGCTTTCCGAGGCAAAAGATAATCTGGCCAAAATGGAGCAGAGTCAAAAGGCGCTTCTTGCCCAGGCAGGAAGGGACCTTTTGCTTACCCTGAAAAAAGAGATTAATGCAATGCTTGAGCGGCTCATCTTACAGGAAATTCAGGGGTCAATAACTCCTGAGGTAATGGCTGATATTCTTGGCCAGATAATCAAAGAGCAGTCAAAACTCGGCAAGGAAGACATCATTGTTACGCTTAAAAAAGCAGACCTGGATAAATTGGAGAAGAACTTTTTAGCAAGGCTTAAAGAAGAGGCTAAAAAAGGGATTATCTTGAAGCCTTCGGAAGAGGTCCGTGCAGGTTTCCTTATCAGCTTTGACAATGCCAAATCCTATTATGATTTCAGCGATCAGGCGCTTTCGGAATATATAGGTACTTATCTTAAACCAAAGCTTGCTGAATTGCTTAAAAACGCTCTTAAAGGATAGATTATGCCAAAGTTTTATACATATTTAATCTCAAGTCTGCCGGTGTTGATTTTTGGCATGAAGCCCCCTTTCTCTTTCGAACGTTTTCTTGAAAATTGCCGGAATCTTATTTCCGAAGAGGATTTTTTATTATTAAGCAACCTTCCTGTGACAACAGATGAGTATGGCAAAAGCATAAGCCATCCTACGATAGAGAGGTGGCTTGCCTTTGATACGACGCTGCGCAACGAGCTGGTCAAAATAAGAGCGCACAGCAGGAAAACAGATGAAGCCAAATACCTGCGCGACGAAAACCTTATTGATACGGCTATCACCAACGCAGCTATCTCCGGCCACAGGAGCACCTCAATACTTGAGGGAGAAAAAATATTGGATGAGGCGCGATGGCAGGCTCTTGATGATCTGGGTATCGGGCATTATTTTGATATGGATTCTTTGATTCTCTATGCCTATAAGTTAAAGATTTTGGAACGCTGGGAAACGATTCATACCCAGGATAAAGAAAGGCTTACGATAGTATATACTCAATGGACTGTCGATAAAAAAAGTCACCCACAGGAGGCGACTACAGGATAAGACAATGGAAGAAAAAAGAATTGGTTTAATTGAAAAGATTAGCGGCAATATGGTAGCAGTAAGATTCAAGACTTACGCCATTCAGAATGAAGTGGCCTTTGTTATCCACGGCCAGGAGCGCCTGAAGTCTGAGGTAATCAGGATTCGCGGCAATATTGCAGAACTGCAGGTTTTTGAAAACACCGGCGGTTTAAAAATAGGAGAAGAAGTTGAATTTACCGGGGAGCTTTTGTCTGTTGAGCTTGGGCCCGGTCTCTTAGGTCAGATATTCGATGGCCTGCAGAACCCTTTGCCTGTTTTAGCCGAACAATGCGGTTTCTTTTTAAAGCGGGGCACTTACCTTAAGGCGCTCCCCGAGGATTCGAAGTGGGCTTTCACGCCAACAGTAAAAGCAGGAGACTTGCTTCAGGGGGGAGAAAAAATAGGCTTTGTGCCGGAGATGCTCTTTGAACACTTCATTATGGTTCCTTTCGGCCTTCACGGGAGCATGGAAGTAGTCAACATTGTTAATGCCGGCACGTACACCATGAAAGACAGGATAGCGCAGGTAAAAGATTCGGGCGGCAAAATTCACGACGTTTATCTTTCTCAAAACTGGCCGGTAAAGATACCCATTCATGCTTATGCCGAGAAACTTAAGCCCATGCAGCCCCTTGTCACAAAGATGCGGCTCATAGATTCACTCTTCCCTGTCTGCATGGGAGGCACATATTGTATCCCCGGGCCCTTTGGCTCCGGCAAGACGGTCCTTCAGCAGTTAACCAGCAGGCACGCCCGGATAGATATTGTGATTATCGCTGCCTGCGGTGAGCGCGCAGGCGAGGTTGTGGAAACACTGAAGACCTTTCCCCTTCTCAATGACCCGCGTACGAACAGGCCATTAAGCGAGCGCACTGTAATTATCTGCAATACCAGTTCTATGCCTGTGGCAGCAAGGGAGTCAAGTGTGTATACTGCAGTCACCTTAGCAGAATATTACCGTCAGATGGGCTTAAATGTTTTATTGCTTGCAGATTCAACCTCCCGCTGGGCACAGGCGATGCGTGAGATGTCCGGCCGTCTTGAGGAGATTCCCGGAGAAGAAGCATTTCCCGCATACCTGGAATCCCGTATCGCCTCTTTTTATGAGAGGGCAGGCATGGTGAGATTATTCGATGGAAAAATCGGCACTGTTACCATTGGCGGAACAGTCAGTCCCGCGGGCGGAAGTTTTGAAGAGCCGGTAACACTGGCTACCTTAAAAGTGGTGGGAGCCTTCCACGGCCTTTCCCGGGATCGTTCAGATGCCAGGAGATACCCGGCGATCGACCCCTTAATAAGCTGGAGCAAGTACAGGAGCTTTATTGATGATAAGCAAATCCAGCGCGGAAAGGAGATCTTGAGAAAGAGCAATAATGTGGTTCAGATGATGAAGGTTATCGGTGAAGAGGGAACGTCTCTGGCGGATTATGTGGACTACTTAAAGGGAGAATTCTTTGATTTTGTATATCTGCAACAGAATGCCTTTGATCCGGTGGATGAGGCGACTGATGAAGAAAGACAAAAATATGTGTTCGGTTTTATTTATGAGAATATACTGGAATCAGAATTTACCTTTAAGGACAAAGAGGATGCCCTGCATTTTTTCCAGAGATTAAGGCAACTCTTCCGCGGCTGGAATTCTTCAGCCCGGGATTCGGATGAGTTCAGGCGCACACAGGAAGAGATAGAAAGCGTACTAAAAGAAAAATCAACGAAAGGGCAGGAAAAGGTCCATGCATAAAGTCTATACCAATATAATTCAGATTGCCGGAGACGTCATCACCGTCGAAGCCGAAGATATAGGTTACAATGAGATTGCCGAGGTTACCACAGCGCGCGGCGTCTCACTGGCTCAGGTTATCAGGCTTGATGGTAAAAAGGTGTTTTTGCAGGTATTTGCCGGAAGCAAGGGAATTTCTGTAAGGGACCAGGTGCGTTTCCTGGGCCGGCCTATGCAGATCTCAAGCGGAGAGAATCTGCTGGGACGCATATTCAGCGGGAGCGGCCAGGCCCTGGATAAAGGGCCGGTTCTCTCCGAGAATTTGATTGATATCGGCGGACCGTCGGTTAACCCCGTCAAAAGAATTATCCCCAGCAAGATGATCCGCACAGGCATACCCATGATTGATGTCTTTAACTCATTTGTTGAGTCGCAGAAGCTGCCGATTTTTTCAATTGCCGGCGAGCCGTACAATGATGTTCTGGCAAGGATAGCCATCCAGGCGGAAGTAGATATCATTGTGCTGGGCGGCATGGGCCTGAAATACGATGATTACCTTTTCTTCCGGGATATTCTGGAAGAGGAGGGCGCATTATCCCGTTCGATATTCTTTGTCCATACGGCAAGCGACCCGGTGGTAGAGTGTTTACTGGTGCCTGATATTAGTTTAGCTGTGGCAGAGCAGTTTGCTCTTTCAGGAAAACGCGTATTAGTCCTGCTTACTGATATGACAAATTTTTGTGATGCCATGAAAGAAGTAGCTATCACTATGGAGCAGGTCCCTTCAAACAGAGGTTATCCCGGAGATATTTACAGCCAGTTAGCCAGCCGCTACGAAAAGGCGGTGGATTTTGAAGGCGCAGGGTCAATTACCATTTTTGCGGTATCCACTATGCCGGGCGATGATGTCACGCATCCTGTGCCGGATAACACCGGTTATATTACTGAGGGGCAATTTTATTTAAAGAACGGTGTAATTGAGCCGTTCGGTTCTTTAAGCCGCCTGAAACAACTGGTTAACGGCGAGACCCGTGACGACCACCGCACTATTATGGATACCATGATTCAGCTCTTTGCCAGTTATCGTGAGACGCAGGAAAAGTTATCTATGGGGTTTCAGATGAGCGCCTGGGACAAAAAACTTCTTAGCTACGGCGCACTCTTTGAAGAGAAAATGATGTCATTAAAGGTAAATATTCCGCTTGAGAAGGCACTGGATCTGGGATGGCAGATTATGGCAGAGTGTTTTACGCCTGAGGAGACCGGCATAAAGAAGTCAATGATCGAGTCTTTCTGGCCAAAAGAGAAAATGGCCGTCGCCAGGTAATAAGAAATGGCTAAATTTAAATTGAATAAAGAAGAATTAAAGAAAAAGCGGGATGCCTTGCGGCAGTATGAAAGGTTCCTGCCTACCCTGCAGCTTAAGAAACAGCAGTTACAGATGGAGATTCTGCATCAGATAAATCTTTTAAAGGAAAAAGAACACCTTTATGCAAAAAAGAGAGAAGTCATCTTAAATTGGGCAGGACTTCTTGGAGAAGCGCCGCAAGATTTAAAGGCCTGGCTCACTCCGAAAAATGTGATTACCTCCGGCAGGAATATTGCGGGAGTGGATTTGCCTGTTTTTACCAGCGTTGAATTTCCTTTTGTTGAGTACGACCTCTTTCTTATGCCTTTATGGCTGGATTTAGCTTTAGACATGCTTAAGGATCTGGCAACCTTACGCGAAGAAATCAGCGTGATTCAAAGAGGGGTTGAGATTTTAAAACAGGAATTGCGCATCACTACCCAACGGGTTAACCTTTTTGAGAAGGTAAAAATACCGGAAACCAAAGACGCGATACGCCTGATTAAGATATTCATCGGAGACCAGATGGCTAATGCTGTGGGCCTGGCAAAGATTGCCAAGAATAAGATCGGTCAGACGGTCTTAGAAGAGGTGGCGGTATGATTGTGCCTATGAAAAAATCCTCTGTTATAATCCTTGCTAAGGATACTCAAAATTGTCTAATTGAATTAAGAAGGCTGGGGGTTTTGCATATT
>JAZDJF010000193.1:0-6563 GCA_043804165.1 Nitrospirota bacterium | reverse complement strand
TTGCTGTGGAAGATGGAAAAGTAAAAGGCATTCTTACGTCATTGGGGATATTCTACGGAGCAAAGGCAGTGATAGTGACAACAGGGACATTCCTCAAGGGATTAATCCACATTGGTTTTGAGAACTTCTCTGCTGGCAGGGCAGGAGAATTCCCTTCTATCGGCTTATCAGAATCATTAAAAAAACTCAGTCTTGAGATGGGACGGCTTAAGACAGGAACGCCTCCGAGGCTTGATGCAAAGACAATAGATTTTTCAAAGACAGAGCCGCAGTACGGGGATGACCCTCCTGTTCCGTTCTCTCACAGCACAGAGAAGATAACGAACCCACAGCTTCCTTGTTTCATAACATATACAAATTCTGAAACTCACATGGTAATCCTCAAAAATTTGGACAGGTCACCTCTTTACAACGGAAAGATACAGGGAATCGGGCCGAGATACTGCCCTTCAATAGAAGATAAGGTTGTAAGGTTTTCTGAAAAACCAAGGCATCAGGTCTTCCTTGAGCCTGAAGGACTTGAGACAAAAGAATATTATGCAAATGGAATATCCACGAGCCTTCCTTATGATGTGCAGGTAAAACTAGTGCGGACAATTCCCGGGCTGGAAGCCGCAGAGATAATGAGACCGGGCTATGCCATTGAATATGACTTTGTTTATCCTACACAGCTCAAGCACAATCTTGAGACGAAACGCATTGACGGGCTTTTCCTTGCAGGACAGATTAACGGCACATCAGGATACGAAGAGGCGGCAGCGCAGGGTTTGATGGCAGGGATTAATGCATCGCTGAAAATTCAGGGAAAAGAGCCTTTAATACTTGGAAGGCATAAGGCTTATATCGGTGTTTTGATTGATGACCTTATAACAAAAGGCACCTCAGAACCTTACAGGATGTTCACCTCCCGCGCAGAATACAGACTGCTTCTGAGGCATGACAACGCTGATTTGAGACTGATGGAAAAGGGGTTCAGCACAGGGCTTATTAGTGACAGCGATTTCAAAAGATTTGAAGAAAAAAAGAGACTCATCTCAGAAGAGATTGAAAGGCTTAAGAAAACAAGGCTTAAGCCTTCTGAGGTTAATGAGGCTCTCGCAGAGGTTAATGCCTCTCCTGTATCAGAAAATATAAGCCTTGAGCAGCTTTTAAAAAGGCCTGAGATTGTATATAATCTTATCAGAACGCTCTCCCCCCCTGAAAAGACTTTGGCGCCTGATATAGAAAATCAGGTTGAGATACAGGTAAAGTACGAGGGATATATCCTCAAGCAGATAGAAATGGCAGAAAAGCTCAAAAAGATGGAGGGGAAAAAGATACCTGACAATTTTGACTACGCCTCTGTTAATGGGCTTTCAACAGAAGTTCTTGAAAAACTTCAGAAGATAATGCCTGCAAACATAGGGCAGGCAGGCAGGATTCCGGGGATTACGCCTGCAGCGCTGTCGCTTCTGCTGATAAGCATAGAGAAAAGAAGAAGACAAAGAGAGCTTAAATCTTAAAGCCCAGCGGCCCTCTCTTGACTAAATACCCCGCTTAAGGCTTAAATAAGAATATGAAACACACATACCTCAGAGAGACACAAAGTGTAATGAAAATGTCATTCCCGCTTTTTTCTGTCATTCCGACTTGTTCGGAATCCTTCCTGCTTGTCAGGAATCGTAAGAAGGATGCTGGACAAGCCAGCATGACAAAGATGGGTATTTACAGGTGAAAAAAATCACAGTGGCATTGCTGCTTTTATCTCTTGCGCTTGTATTATCATGTTCAGGCAAGCCTGCAACAAAGCCCGTAGAAATATTTGACGCCCAGAAAACATTCTCAAAGGCAAATGAACTGATGGACAAGCAGGAGTACGAAGAGGCAAGGACAGCGCTCCTTGAGATTAAAAGCAGGGACCTGACAAAAAAGTATGCTCCGCTGGCGCAGCTCAGGATTGCTGATTCGTATACAAAAGAATCAGAGCCTGACCGTGCAATTGAAGAATACAGAAGATTTCTGGATATTTACCCTGAGCATAAATACGCATCCTATGCCCAGTTCCAGATCGCAATGATTTATTTTAATCAGATAGAGGGGCCTGACCGCGGATACGGAGGGGCATCAAAGGCGCTTGAAGAATTTGAAAGACTAAAGATAATGTTTCCGAGAAATCCCTACAGGGACATCATAGAGGTAAGGATTGAAAAATGCAAAAATACGATAGCAGAGCACGAATTTATAGTCGGTATTTTTTATTACAAGAAAGATTCTTACAGCGCTGCAATTAAGAGATTTCAAGGAGTGCTCCGGAAATTTCCGGAATTTAAAAAAGAGGCCGGCGCCCTTTATTATCTGGCAATGTCTCATAAAAAACTCGGGGAAAAAGACAAGGCAGAAGAATATTTTAAACTCCTCATAGAAAAGCATCCTAAAAATAGTCTTGTCCCGCAGGCAAAGAAAGAACTGTTATCCATTAAACCGTGAAGCGTAAAGCGTTAAGCGTTAAGCGCAAATCAAATCCGGGACTCTCATCGTCTGCTACGCATCACGCATCACGCATCACGCCTGTTTACTATCCAGTATTGCTGAATCTGAAAGGCAAAAAGTGCGTAGTTGCCGGCGGGGGCAAGGTAGCGGAAAGGAAGGCGCTGTCGTTACTCAGGTCAGGCGCAGAGGTAACAGTAATAAGCCCTGAATGCACAGAGAGGCTCAAGAAAGAGAATCTGCGAGGACATATAAAATATATCCCCCGCAGATACAAAAAGGGCGACCTGAAAAATGCATTCCTCGTCATAGCTGCTACAGACTCTAACGAAACAAACAGGAAAATCTCAGAGGACGCCCCATATCTTATAAATATTGTTGACAAACCTTTGCTCTGCAATTTTATAGTTCCTTCTGTGGTCAGGCGAGGTCCATTAACAATTGCCGTCTCAACATCAGGCATAAGCCCTTCCCTCGCAAGAACTATCAGAAAAGAGCTTGAAGGACTCTACGGACGTGAATTCGCAGGACATCTGAACTATATTAAAAAAATGCGTGTAAAGGCTTTATCCGGAATTAAGAACGACAAAGAAAGGATAAAATTTTTGTGGGGGCTGTCTCTGAACGCATGGAAGAAACTGCGTTCATGATTTTACCCGAATAACCCAAAAATACATTTAAATGATGTCCCGATACACATCGGGATTGTGAAAAAATTTATTTTTCGATACCTTAGTGTCCTGTTCGTAACAGTTCTTTACATTTTGATGTAGTGTCATTCTGGCTTGTCCAGAATCTTTCCCCTTTTAAAAGAAGGATTCCCGACAAGCGGGAATGACAAAATTGTGTAAATTTATTTATGAGACAGGACATTAGCAGACCGTTCTCTGATGGTTCACGGACGGCTTATAAACTCCCTGAGCCATTTGTTTCTTGAAGGGTGCCTCAATTTCCGGATTGCGCCTATCTCTATCTGTCTTATCCTCTCCCGCGTAACTTCAAATTCTTTTCCTACTTCTTCGAGTGTTTGAGGCGCTGTGTCGTCTCCTATACCAAACCTTTTCCTTAAAATTTTTTGCTCCCTTTCATTGAGAGTGCAGAGAGTTTTGTCTATCTGAGCCTTCAGGTCATTTTGTATTGCTGCATCAAGAGGAGACAGCGCAGTTTTATCCTCAATAAAATCACTGAGATAGCTGTCTTCATCGTCTCCTATAGGGGTTTCAAGCGATACAGGTTCTCTTGCCGCCTTTAACATGCTCCTGACTTTTTCCACCGGCAACTCCACCTTATAGGCAATTTCCTCTGTAACAGGTTCTCTTCCAAGTTCCTGTACCAGTTCTCTTGTTGTCTTTGTTATGCGGTTTATAGCCTCAACCATATGAACGGGGATTCTTATTGTCCGTGACTGGTCTGCAATCGCCCTCGTAACCGCCTGCCTTATCCACCATGTTGCATAAGTGCTGAATTTATACCCTCTTTGGTATTCAAACTTATCACATGCCCTTATTAAGCCTATATTGCCCTCCTGTATCAGGTCAGAAAAACTCAACCCTTTCCCCATGTATTTTTTTGCTATGCTGATAACAAGTCTCAGGTTAGCTTCTATAAGCGCTTTCTTCGCCTCAAGAATTTGCCGCTCACCTTCCATTAGAAGCTTCAGCGTCTTTTTTGTTTCTTCTGCCTTAATGCCGAGCGCTTCTTCTTTTTTTGCCAGCTCTTCCCTGCATTCATTGTAGCCGTTAATTAGAGCGCCTGCGCCGCCCTTCAGGTTTTTCTTCACCTTTATACCTTTGCCTATATCAGCATTAATGCCGTTCTGTCTGAGCTTTTTATCTGTTTCTTCAATGCCGGAAATTGCCTTTTTTATTTCCTCGGAAAAAGCAATCACTGCACCTTCTTTTAACCGCAGCTTATCTATTTTGTCCAGTATTTTAGTCGTATTATCCTCAAGCATACGAACCGCTTTTTCCCCTCCAGAACTGCCTTCAGCCTCAAGCCTTTTGAGACACGCCATTCTCTTTTCATGCAGTTTCTTTATCTGAGCCGTTACAGCAAAAAGTCTCTTTCTTTCAGTAAAAAGGTCTTCTTCAAATGTCTCCTCGCCGTCCTGTATTATTTCTGCCAGCGGCGCATCTCCTTTTTCAATCAGCTCTCCCAATTCGATCAGTTTCTTAACTGTAAACGGGAGGGCAAAAACAATCTCAGCTACTTTCCTTCTGCCGCTTTCAATCCTTTTTGCTATCTCAACTTCCCCTGCTTTTGTGAGAAGGGGGACACTGCTCATCTCTTTCAAATATATCCTTACAGGATCGTATTCTGTATTCTCAAGAAGAGGCTTTTCTCTCGCCTCTTCTATTGCCTCGTCTTTCAGGGCATCCTCCAGTAAAGAAAGCCTTTCCCTGTCTTCGTCCCCTTCAAAGGACTCAGGCTGTTCTCTCATCTTTTCTCCTTGTTATTTTTTGTTTTTCCGCTAAGAGACTGCTCAGAAGCCGTAGGTCTCCCGCGGTCTTAGCGAGCCTTATCTTTTCTTCTATTTCGCAGTGCGCCATCTTTCTCAGGCAATCCCTGATATTATTATCAACATGTTCAATATCAAATCCGGGATTAAGCGACAGCCTTGTGATAAGCGCCTTTCCTTCATCATTTAGAATACCGAGCATTGTATTCATATTCAACCTTTCGGCTGAAGGTTTAATTTCCTGAAAAATCTGTCTTATTAGGGGATTGCACACTCTGTCCATGTTGAGATTATCAAAAATATATGGCGCCCTGTCAGGGAATGCTACTATAGCGCTAAGAAGCAAAACTTCCTCATCGTACATGAACCCGGCAGTTTTTGCCGTAGCTCCGAGCCGCTCGGAGCCGATACCTGCTCTTTGTTCATACCTTTTAGTCTCCCCTCTGAGAACAGATTCCCTTATCCCTGACTTTTCCGATAATTCCTTGAACAGTTCTTCTCTCAGGATTAAATCCTTTGCATTGTCTATTATCCCAATAGCTGTCCTGACATTGTCTGACTTATCTCCCTTCAATCTAAGAATAAAATCCACCATGGACTCTGTCTTTGACAGTTTAATCTGAAATGCGCGGCTTCCGTTTTTCCTGAGAAAACTATCAGGGTCGTCTCCCTCGGGAAGAAGCAATATCTTGCTCCTGAATCCATGCTCATAGAGAATTGACAGCGACCTCTTCGCAGCTGCAATGCCTGCCGCGTCGCTGTCAAAGACCAGAAGAACTTTCTTTGTAAACCTTCCAAGTTTCTGGAGATGTCCTGTTGTCAGCGCAGTGCCCAGAGGAGCAACCACATTCAGAAAGCCATACATGTAGCACATGATTACATCAAGATACCCTTCAGTTATCATGACATAACCTTTTTCCCTTATCTCATCCTTTGCAACATTAAGCCCGTAAAGGGTTTCACCCTTTTTAAACAGTAACGTCTCAGGAGAGTTGAGATACTTCGGCATTGAGTCGTCAATAGCCCTTCCGCCAAAAGCGATAGGATCCCCCTGTATATTGAATATCGGGAACATAATCCTGTTTCTAAAAACATCGTGCATCCCGCTTTCCCCGGTGAAGACAAGTCCTGATTGTGTGATGAGCAAGTCATCAAACCCCTTTGCCCTCAAATGGTCATAAAGAACCTTTCTCCCCCTGTCCGCATACCCAAGAGAGAATGCCTCAGCCATTTCTTGACTTACTCCCCTTTTGTCAAGATACGCGATAGCTGTTTTTGATTTTTTGAGATTCCCTGTAAATGTATTCAATGCCTCTTTCTGAATAACATAAAGCCTTTCTTTTCTTTCAGTCAGACCGTCCTCAAACCTGTAGCCCGAAAGTTGTACGCCTGCCTTCTTGGCAAGCATCTTGAGCGCCTCCTGAAAATTAAGGTTTTCATATTTCATTACAAAACCGAATATGTCTCCTCCTGCTCCGCACCCGAAACAATGGAATATCTGCTTGTTCTGGCTTACCATAAACGACGGAGTTTTTTCTGCATGGAAAGGGCAGTTCGCCTTATAGTTCTGTCCTGCCTTTTTGAGTTCTATATAATCCGAAACGAGTTCTACTATATCTATCCGTGATTTTATATCCTC
>JAZDJF010000192.1:0-4677 GCA_043804165.1 Nitrospirota bacterium | reverse complement strand
TATATCCTCTTCTTTTTTGAACCACGTAAACTGCCGCTTGGAATAACGCTTTGTGTTCCTCTTAATGAGCCTTATCGCCTCCTCAAACGGTATCTCTCCATTAAGATACATTGCAATCTCTTTGTATCCTATTGCCTGCATACAAGAAAGTTCAAAGTTTGGAGTTTGGAGTTTGGAGTTTGAAACAAGACTCGTGAGCTTCTTAACTTCCTCAATAAGCCCTGCCTCTATCATCTTATCAACACGCTCCTCAAGCATCCTGTAAAGTTCTTTCCTGTCTCTCTTGAGTCCTATCTTTATAAATTCATACGGGAGGGGGGTTGTGAGTTTTTGCTGGAATTCCGAGATGCCTTTTTGGGTTTTAAGGCATACCTCAAGCGCCCTTATGATGCGCCTTGTGTCAGCAGGCATTATCTTTGATGCTGCCTCTGGGTCGAGTTCCTGCAAATAACTATAAAGCGCGCCGCTCTGTCCTTCCTCAAGAGAAGCAAGTTCTTCCCTCAGTTTCCAGTCAGCGGAAGGCCCGCTGAATATCCCCCTTGTCATTGCCTTTATGTAAAGCCCTGTCCCTCCAGCAACAATGGGGATTTTCCCTTTTCTGTGAAGCTCATCTATTACCGGCGTAACATCCTCAATATATCTGCCGACGCTGTACGGCTCTGAGGGGCTTATAATGTCTATCATGTGATGTTTAATGCTCATCCTCTGCTCCTCAGACGGCTTTGCAGTCCCGATGTCCATCCCCCTGTAAATCTGCATTGAGTCTGCGCTGATTATCTCTGTGCCCAAAGCCTTTGCAAGAAGGATGGAGACCTCTGTTTTTCCAACGCCTGTCGGACCTAATAAAATTATTACTTTATTCATAATTCAGATTCATGCCTTGTATCCTGCCTTAAGCTGTCCGCATGCTGCAAGAATATCCTGCCCCTTGCTCTTTCTTATAAAAGTATAAATTTTACCTCTTACAAGAATCTCCTGAAATGCAAGAACACTCTCATCAGAAGGCCTTTTAAACTTGCTTCCTGCAAATGGGTTAAAAGGAATAAGATTCACCTTTGAAGGAATCCCTCTGAGAAGCGTCACAAGCCTCTTTGCATCAGCCAGAGAATCATTCATGCCATCTATCATCACATATTCAAATGTTATCCTGTCTCTCGGAGATAAATGAATCCTCCTGCAGGCGTCAAGCAAAACCCTGATGGGATATTTCTTGTTTATTGACATGAGCCTGTTTCTTACCTCATCGGTAGCCGCATTCAGAGATACAGCAAGATTCACATGAGGCGCCCTTCTGTAAAGTTCTGTAATCTTAGGAGCGATTCCGCATGTAGAAAGCGTTATCCTCCTCTTTGAAAGGCCCATAAGCTCGGTTATCCTGTGAAGCGCCTCAACTACCTCATCAAGATTTAACAGCGGCTCACCCATCCCCATAAAGACGATGTTTGTAATAGAGCGGAAGGGGGACTTTGTCCCCCTTCCGGAATCCCCCTTAATAAGCCTGCTTACAGCAATTATCTGGTCAACAATCTCATGCGCCTTAAGATTTCTCTTAAACCCTATGCCGCCTGTAAGGCAGAAACCGCACGACATGGCACACCCGACTTGAGAGGAAATACAGAGCGTGTGACGGTCCTCATCAGGGATAAGTACGCTCTCTATCGATTCTGCATCTTCTACTCCGAAAAGAAATTTTTCAGTGCCGTCTTCTGAGACCTGCCTCTTAAGCAGTTTAAGGTTGCTTATATACGCTATATCCGAAAGCCTTTTCCTTAACTCTCTTGAAAATTCGGTGATATCTTCTATTGACTCAGCTTTTTTTCCGTATATCCAGTGAAGTATCTGTTTTGCCCTATAAGCCGGAAGCCCCTGCTCTTTTACAAACTCCTCCATTGCAGCTTTGCTTAATGTCTTGAGATTGATTTTTGACATGATTAATTATAACTGAAAAAGGTTTTAAGGCACATATGGATGAGGCATATCGTGTTCAAAAGCTTTGAATGCGACAAGATTCTGCAAAATCAATTCCGAATCTTTATTTTAAAATATAGATAGCTGCTTGAACCTCTGACTAAAGTCTTCGGTTGCAAGATTTGAAATGTGGTTAGCCAATACTTTTAGGTGTCGCTCAAATCTTTTTCACCCGACACGCCTCATCCACGTCTATTCATCAAATGGCTCTTTCTATTGGGTGTCTCATGTCGTAACAAAAGGTTGCTTTTTGGGTCTTTTTTGTTTTATCCTTAAAAATACGGTTCTATAAAAACTATTCTAAGAGAACCTGAACAAGGAGGGTTATTGTGATAACAATATCAGATGCAGCAGCAGAAAAAGCAAAACAGCTACTCACAGCAGAAGGAAAGGCTGACTGGGGGCTTCGTGTATATACTGCCGGAGGGGGATGCTGCGGTCCATCTTACGGAATGGGTATAGATGAAAAGCCGGGAGATAACGACGATGTCATGGAGAAAAGCGGACTTAAGGTCTTCGTTGACAAAGACACATCAAAAAAACTTGAAGGCATGAACATTGACTTCATAGATGACGGTGAAAAACAGGGCTTCGTCATTGCAGGCGGAAGCGCTCCGTCATGCGGCCCAAGCTGCACCAGCTGCGAATAAATCTATGTTCCCTTTGCACAGACCGCGAAGGATAAGAAAAAACGAAGTCATCAGGAGGATGGTGAGAGAGACCTCGCTTTCTCCTGATGATTTTATATATCCGCTTTTTGTCACTTACGGCAAAAACATCCGCAGAGAGATAAAACCAATGCCGGGATATTTTCAGGAATCAGTTGACAAGATTGTAAAACATGCAAAAGAGGTCTATTCCCTCGGCATGCCTGCGGTAATACTTTTCGGGATTCCTGAACACAAAGACGAAACAGGCTCAGGCGCCTATGACCCTCACGGAGTCGTGCAGAAGGCAATAAAGGCAATAAAAAATAAGGTGCCGGGACTTTATGTCATAACAGATGTCTGCATGTGTGAATACACAAGCCACGGCCACTGCGGAATAATTGAAAAGGGCATCGTAAAAAATGATGCAACCCTTGAGCTTCTTGCCAAAGAGGCAGTATCTCACGCAAGGGCAGGAGCAGACATGGTAGCGCCGTCTGACATGATGGACGGAAGGGTAAAGGCGATAAGAATTGCGCTCGATTCCGAGGGGTTCTCAGAGATGGCAATAATGAGTTATGCGGCAAAATACGCATCGGCTTTTTATGGGCCGTTCAGGGAAGCTGCTGAGTCCACTCCTAAATTCGGGGACAGACGCTCATATCAGATGGACCCTGCAAATAGAAGAGAGGCGTTGAAAGAGGCTGCGCTTGATATTGAAGAAGGCGCTGACATTGTAATGGTTAAACCTGCGCTCGCATATCTGGACATTATCTCGGATGTAAAGAATTCTTTTGATGTCCCTGTCGCTGCCTATAATGTGAGCGGAGAATACTCTTTGATTAAGGCTGGAGCTAAACTCGGCTGGATTGATGAAAAGCGGGTGATGATGGAAGTCCTCATATCAATAAAACGCGCAGGCGCTGATCTCATACTTACCTACTTTGCAAAAGAAGCAACAAAGATTCTGAATAAGTAATAAACTATTCTTGGAATAACCTTTTTTGAGTGATTGAAATTTTAGGTTTTTTGATTCGTTTCGTTTTTCTTTCCTTGTATGGACTGCCGTATATTTTTCTAATTTTTTTAGCGTCACCACAATTCATTTCACCTTCTGGACAAGGCGCAAATAAACAGGCAGGGCCTGCTTTTTCAAAAATTATTGGAGCAGCTTTTTTTACTAAGAACAACATTTGCTGCGCCATATTTCGAATTTCCCACTGTGCTCTATAACAACAACGCTGTCTAAAAAAATGTAGAAGTTCTCTCGCATTCATTGTTACCATTATTTTTGTCTCTGCAGCATTTGGGAGCGCAAACCTTGCATCCTGATTTGCAGCCTCACCTTTTATCCCTTTTTCGTTAAGCTTCTTAACAAGATAATTATATGTTTCTTGGGCTTCAGCCATAAATTTCTCAAAGAACACTTTGAGTTCTTTGTCATCCTTGATAACTGGAGGAATTACATAATCAAAGCCTGCTTCCTCACTAACATACCTCTGCGACTGTTGTGAGTATGATGCAAGTCTGTGTCTTACAAGCTGATGAGAACATGCCCTTGATATGCCTTCAATTGCAAATGTGAAAGAGGCGTGTTCTATTGGGCTCATATGCCCGATCTTTACAAGCTTCTCCACAAATGCTTTCTGATCCCTTGTCTCTATTTTTCCCCTCAGGGACTCTATATCGGATGGGCTATAGCATAGTTTTGCAGCCATTGCAATAGTTTCTTCTGGGTAAGGAGTATGTCTTACTAAAAACACCTTTAATTTCGATTCCATATGGTTATCTCCTTAAAAATATATATTAAAATTATAACCTTTGTAGATACCCACAGACAAGCCCGTGGCACTTTTACGGATGACTTTTTAAAAATAAAAAGCGCTGCATAAAAGCAGCATTTTGATTTCAATGGCGTCCCCAGCGGGATTCGAACCCGCGTTACTGCCTTGAAAGGGCAATGTCCTAGGCCGGGCTAGACGATGGGGACACATGGTGAGCCGCGAAGGATTCGAACCTTCGACCCACGCCTTAAAAGGGCGTTGCTCTACCAACTGAGCTA
>JAZDJF010000191.1:0-3951 GCA_043804165.1 Nitrospirota bacterium | reverse complement strand
TATATCGCTTCATGAGATGTCAGAGGATGAGCTTGCCGAATCAATAAAATTTGAGGCGGAACAGTACATCCCGTTTGACATTGAGGATGTGAACCTTGACTTTCAGATACTCGGCCCCAGAGAAGAGCCCGGGCAGATGGATGTTATACTCGTTGGGGTTAAAAAAGACATAATCAATGAATATGTTGCAGTTGTAAAAGAGGCAGGCCTGAATCCGATAATAGTGGACGTAGCTGCCTTTGCCCTTGAAAATATGTATGAAATCAATTACGAGATTGAACCGAACAGAAATGTGGCGTTGGTCAATATCGGAGCAAGCACGATAAATATAAACATCCTTAAGGGCGGGGCTTCCGTGTTCACAAGGGACAGCTCTCTTGGAAGCAATCTGTACACAGAAGCCATTCAAAAGGAATTCAGCATTACTTATGAAAACGCTGAAAGACTCAAAAAGGGAGAGGCCATAGAGGGTGTGTCGCCCGGAGACGCATATTCTGTAGTTATGAATACCTCTGAGGATTTAATCAATGAAATAGGACGCTCGTTAGATTATTACAAAAGCACCACAGTGCATGAGGACATACATGAGGTAATACTGAGCGGCGGCGGCGCGCTCATAAAAAATTTCCCGAGGGTCCTCTCGGGAAAAATCGGAGTTGAATCAAAGGTGGCAGAACCGTTTAAAAACATCTCAATACCTAAAAAATTTGATTTTTCATATATACAGGAAATGGCGCCTATGGCTGCTATTGCCGTAGGGCTTGCGCTAAGGAGACCCGGCGACAGATGATAAGAGTAAACCTCCTGCCAATAAAGCGCAAGAAAAAGCTCAAGGCGATTCCGGTATTTATTATCAATAGCGTCCTGTTCACCTTAGCCACAATTATTGTATCAGGTTGTCTTTTCTACTATACAAGTTCCCAATTAGCCTCGCTCCAACAGCAAAAAAAGATTAACGAGGCTGAAATAGCGGACCTGAAGAACAAGATAAAGGAAGTAGAAAACTATGAATCCCAGAAACAAACGCTTGAAAAAAGAAAAGGCATAATAGAACAGCTTAGAAAGAATCAAAGCTTGCCTGTGAGAATTCTTTCAGAGATGGGCAATGTACTGCCAAACGGTGTCTGGCTTCAGTCCATGTCTGTATCAGGCAATGACATAAAGATAAGCGGCGCCGGATTCACAAATGATGATGTTGTCAACTATGAAAAGAATCTTAAAAAGTCAGAGCTTTTTACGGATGTAGCCCTTCATGGAACACAGAAGTCAACCACAGGCAATGTCGTAACTTATCAGTTTAATATAACGTGCAAGGTAAAAGAAGGATAACGTGGCTCTTAAACTTGACATAAAATTTGATCTAAAAAAGGCGCCCAAAGGCGCAAGGATAGCCATAGCCATTGCGCCGGCAGTAATCATCGCTATACTGTTTGTAGTGCTTGTGTATTTTCCTAAAATAAAGGAAATCAAAAAACTGAATACTGTCATATCTGTGCAGGAAGATGAGATAGCCAAAAATAAAACGATAGCGGCGAAACTGGATATTCTTAAGGTAGAAAATGACAAGCTTATTAAAGAGCTCAAGGAACTTCAGGAAAAACTTCCTGAAGAAGAAGGTGTCTCTTCGCTGATTCAGCAGATAGCCGAGATGGCTGTAAGAGCCGATATAGATATATTGACATGGAAACCAGAGGTAAAAAAGGCGCATCCAAGCGGCATAGTTGAGGAAATCCCATTTTCCTTAACCCTTGCCGGAACTTATCATAACCTCGGCTCCTTCTTCAGCAACCTTACACGATTAAACAGGATTGTCAATGTTTCTGATATACAACTCGGGAATCCAAAGGCGCAAAAAGAAGAGGCGGCATTAAGCATATCGCTAAAGGCAACAACCTTTTCCGCAGTGAAAGAGAAGGGCAAATGATACAGAATCAAAAAAACAGAAAACAAAATTCAGAACTCAGAAAAGCCTTGTTCCTTATTGTTATCCTCATTCTCACATCATTTTTCTTTCTGGGGGCGTGTGATCAAAAAGCTCCTTCTCCCAAAGCAGCGCCTGCAAAAGCTGCCCAGGAGGCTGCTACTCAGAGTCCAGAGGTAAAGGGAGCTAAAGTAGAGGAAGAAACATACACTTACGAGAAAAAGGGGAAAAGGGATCCGTTTGTTTCTCTCGTTGTAACTGCGACAGAAAAACCCAAAAAGGGTCATGCCCCGCTTGAAAATTATGATGTCAGCGCAATCAAGATTTTGGGCATTGTATGGACTGACAAGGGTAATTTTGCAACGGCAGTTTTACCTGATGGAAAGGCATATACTTTAAGAGAAAGCATGACGATCGGGATACACGAAGGGAAGATCCAAAAGATAAACAAGGATCATATCGTTATCATAGAAAGAATAAAAGATTACAAGGGACAACTTAAATCAAAAGAAACAATCTTAAAACTCCGTGAAGGGGAGGAAGAATGAGACAAATAATGAATAATGAAAAATGGGAAATGAAACACTCATGCCGACAAGTCGGCACAAAGGAGAATGAAAATGTCATTCCCGCTTGTCGGGAATCTTTCTTCCGATTCCGAACCGATCCCCGACTATGCAGGGACAAGAGTCGGAAGGATTGCGGACAAGCCGCAATGACAGCGAGGGGTATTTTAAGGCTAAAAGATACGGGGTCCCTTACTTTTAAATTTTTCTTTTTTAGCTTTGCTCTTTTAATCCTCGCCTCAGGATGCGCAACTACGACCAGCGTACAGGAAGAAAGACAAATCGCCACGCTGACTGCAATAGACATAACAGACAATACGCTTAATATCAATGCAGATAAGCCATTCACATATACAATATACAAGCCTTCTGACCCGTATAAAGCAATCGTGGAGCTTCCGGATGTGCGGCTTGGCATTGCTGCAGACAAAATCAAATCAGAGAAAGCGGGGATAACAGAGATTACGCCATCACAGACAGATGAGCCGCTGTTAACCAAGCTTGAGATACTCCTTTCTTCTCCCGCAGGTATTGTGCCTGCCTACAAGGGAACCCTGCTGACACTAAATATAATTAATCTGGAAGAAGAACTTAAAGCAAAGACAACTGAAGAAGCGGCTGAAACGCCAAAGGCAGAGGAAAAAACTCAGGAAATCAAAGCTCTTGAGGAAGAGTCAGAGGAATCACCCGAAGAGACTAAAATAGCAGAAATTGCTGAACCAGAAGAAAAACCAAAGACAGCAGAAAAAGAAGAACCAAAACCATCTGCGCCAAAAGAGCTTCCGCCTGCAACATCAATTGTAAAGGTAAATATTGAAAAGGAGCAGGATGTCCTGAAGCTGATAATAAAAGGCAACGGCTCTCTGAACCCTAATGTTTTTGAACTTGACAACCGAACTGTTTTAGATATGCCTAATGTCACACTTGAGGCGCCATTACCCAAAGCACAGTCGCCGCTTAAAGGCATCAGGTCAGGCAAATATAAAGACAAAACAAGAATTGTGCTTGACCTGAAAGAAAAAACGAGCTTTACTGTCACCTCAATAGAGGATTCTGTTGTAGTCTCATTCCAACTCCCTGAAAAAGAAAAATATGCTGCAAAGGCAGAAAAACCAGCCAGTATGGAAACAAAAACTGAGGCAGCAATGCCTGAAAAGCCTTCGCCTAAGGCGAATGAAGAAGGCAAATACAAAGGGCAGAAAATATCTCTTGATTTTCAGAATTCAGATATAGTGCCGATAATCATGAGTATTGCCGATGTAAGTGGATATGATTTTGTAATTGATCCTGAGGATCCTGCTATAAAAGGGAAAAAAATTACATTGAACCTTAGGAAGGTGCCTGTGCATTGGGAGCAGGCGCTTGATATAATACTGCAGAGATTCAGTCTTGGCAAGTCTATTGAAGGGAACATTATAAGAATTGCGCCTCATACAGTTTTTTCTAAGGAGAGGGAAGATGCGA
>JAZDJF010000190.1:0-6136 GCA_043804165.1 Nitrospirota bacterium | reverse complement strand
CAGTTCATATTGCAAGGCGATTTTCGGCAAACGCGAGCCGAAGGTGGCGCTTCTGAGCATAGGCGAGGAAGATGTGAAGGGCAACGAACTTACCAGAGAGGCATTCAAGCTTCTTAAAGGCACAAATCTGAATTTTATAGGAAATATAGAGGGGAAAGATGTTTTTTCAGGCGATGCTGATGTGGTAGTCTGCGATGGATTTATAGGAAATGTAGTCTTAAAGACCAGCGAAGGTCTTGCCGAGGTGATAATAAAAATGCTCAAAAGGGAGATTGCAGGTATGGCAACAGGAAGGGTCGGGTATCTTTTTATGAAGCCTGCTCTGAAGAACTTCAGAAAGAAAATAAACTATGCTGAATACGGCGGCGCGCCCCTGCTTGGAATAAACGGTACATGCATAATAAGTCATGGGAGATCTTCATCGCACGCAATTAGAAATGCAATCAGAGTTGCCGTAGAGTTTTCCAGAAAAAAAGTGCACGAGACTATCTCTGAAGATATAATGAATCTTTATACGAGGGAGAAAATAGTTGTTAAGGGCTAAGATTATTGCCACAGGTTCTTATGTCCCGGAGCGTGTGCTTACCAATTTTGACCTTGAAAAGATGGTGGATACCTCTGATGAATGGATCATGGAAAGGTCAGGCATAAGGGAGCGGAGGATAGCAAGCGAAAAAGAGTCTGCCTCTGACCTTGCGTATGAGGCTGCAAAGGCTGCTTTCAAGAGGACAGACATAAAGCCAAAAGATATTGAACTCGTAATTGTTGCAACAGTCACAGGAGACATGCCTATGCCTGCAACAGCATGCCATCTTCAGCATAAACTTGGCATAAAAAAAGCTGCTGCCTTTGATGTAAATGCTGCATGTTCAGGATTTCTTTACGGGCTTTCGATAGCAGACAGTTTTATAAAAAGCGGCGCTTATAAAAGAATACTGCTTGTCGGCACAGAGGTCCTTTCTAGATTTACTGACTGGGAGGACAGGACAACGTGTGTGCTCTTTGGCGATGGCGCCGGAGCTGTAATACTGGAAGCCACGGATGAGGACAGAGGGATAGTCTCAACCCATATAAGGTCTGACGGAGCATTATGGGAACTCCTGCACATGCCGGGAGGAGGTTCAATTAATCCTCCCTCTAAAGAATCACTGAAAAAGAGGCAGCACTATTTTAAGATGAAAGGCAACGAGACATTCAAGGTTGCTGTGCGCACACTTGAAAATCTTGTGTCAAGAACCCTTGAGGAAAACAAGCTCAAGCCTTCCCAGCTTTCCCTGCTTATCCCTCATCAGGCAAATCTAAGAATAATACAGGCGACTGCTGAGAAGCTTAATCTTCCGATGGAAAAGGTTTTTGTCAATATTGATAAATATGGGAACACTTCTGCTGCCTCTATTCCTATTGCGCTTGATGAGGCTGTAAGGCAGGGCAGGGTAAGGGATGGCGATTATGTGTTTCTTGAGGCGTTCGGCGGCGGGCTTACGTGGGCATCGGTATTAATAAAATGGTAGGATAGATTAATTCAGACATTACATCAGCATTAATCTTGAGAGTAGAGGATAATTGTGTATGGGTTACATTGCAGTTATAGGCGCAGGCAGCTGGGGTACAACCCTTGCATGTATTTTATCCGAGAAAGGTTATGACATCTCTCTATGGGTATACGAGGAATCTCTTGCCGAAGAGATAAGGAACACAAGAATAAACAGTATTTACCTGCCTGATATCACTATTCCTGACAACATAAGAATCGCTCATAAATTAGATGAAGCCGTAAGGCAGGCCAGATATGTTGTGAGCGCTATACCGACACAATATACAAGAGCAGTATTCAAAAAGGCGGATTTTTATATTCCCGATGAGGCAGTAATCATAAGCGTATCAAAGGGCATAGAGCGCGGAACTCTTCTGACAGTTTCTTCTATATTCAAAGAAATTACAGGGCATAAGATCGCTGTGCTTTCAGGCCCCAGTTTTGCAAAAGAGGCGATAATGAAAAAACTTACGGCAGTAACGCTTGCAACAGAAGATAAGGACACAGGCTTGCTGCTTCAGGAAATTTTAAATACAAGTCATTTCAGGGTTTATACTAACAATGACTTAATCGGCGTTGAACTTGGCGGGGCATTGAAAAATGTGATGGCTATTGCATCAGGAATATCTGATGGTCTCGGATTGGGCAACAATGCACGCGCAGCGCTGATAACAAGAGGGCTTGCGGAGATGAGGAGGCTTGGGCTTGCGATGGGCGCAAAAGAGGAGACTTTTTCCGGATTAAGCGGGCTTGGCGACCTGGTGCTGACATGCACAAGCGTAATCTCAAGGAATCACACAACAGGGGTTAAACTCGCTCAGGGCATGAAACTCGCTGATATTCTCTCACAGACAAGGGCGGTTGCAGAAGGTGTGGATACCGCTGAATCAGCCTATCACCTTTCAAAAAAATATAATGTTGAGATGCCTATTGTGGAGCAGGTATACAAAGTCCTCTACGAGGACAAAAGTCCTGCAGAGGCAGTCAATGACCTCATGAACCGCGCGTTGAAGTCTGAGTTTTAATTTCAGGGATGAACAACGACAAGATAAAGAAGATTCTCTCTTCAGTAAAAAACGGCAGCATCTCTGTTGAAGGCGCGGTAAAAAAGCTTAAACACTTTCCATACGAAGACATCTCATTTGCTAAGGTTGACCATCACAGGCATCTGAGGCAGGGAGTGCCTGAGGTTATCTTTGCCTCAGGAAAGACAAAAGAACAGGTAGTTGGCATTGCAAAGGTAATGTATAAAAAAAGCAAAAGATTTCTCATTACTAAAGCTGCTAAAGATATTTATAATGCCCTTAAGGTCAAAGGCGCTGTTTTTCATCCTGCATCAGGAATTATTTCAATAGGAGAGGAAAAGAAAAAAACCGGGAATATTCTTGTTCTTACAGCAGGGACGTCTGACATTCCTGTTGCAGAGGAAGCCGGGGTTACAGCCTCGTTCATGGGAAGCATGGTTAGCGCTCTGTATGACGTCGGAGTTGCCGGACTTCACAGGCTTATGGACAATAAGAAATATATTAAAGACGCCAGGGTTATCATTGTTGTTGCAGGAATGGAGGGCGCTCTTCCTTCGGTTGTGGGGGGATTAACAGACAAGCCTATCATTGCTGTGCCTACCTCAATAGGATATGGAACGAGTCTCGGCGGATTAACCGCACTCTTTGCAATGCTCAATTCATGCGTGCCCGGAATTGCTGTCATGAATGTAGACAATGGATTCGGGGCAGGGTGTCTGGCGCATAAGATAAATGTGATGGGGTCTTAAGATTTTAATATTTTAAGTACGATGAGCAGCTAACGGCTGGCGGGTATGCGAAGTTCCGAGCCCCCGATAAGGCGAGGAATTTAGGTGAGGCAACGAAGTCGCCGAACCGCATAACCACTTGTTATCGGCAGTTGGCACATTCATGGTGAAAACTCCTTCAAAATATTCCAATTATTTTCCCATTCAGGGTCCAAATCCTTCGGTGAAAATCGTCGTTCCCAATTTGAAGTTCCATGGGCCGGATGCCTTGTGCAAGCGATTCCTACCTCTCTTTTTCGAGCAATCCAATATTTTGGACTTTCATTTTTTTGGGGTGAACTCAACCAAACAAAAACTACAAATTGATTATCATCTGCGTTTTTCCATTTTTCATCTGTCTCTCTCAAAATGAATGTATTGGCTCTATCTGGATGGCATGATTTTACCTGAATAAAACCTAATAACTTCCCATCTTTTTTGCCAATTATAATGTCATCGTCTGAAAAATTTTCTGGGAGCAAAGCGTTCGGAATACCTCTCTTAGATAATTCGGCAGCAACATATAATTCACCAGCATGTCCACCTAATTTTTTTATCCATTGTGGAGTTTTCATATTTTCACCTTTTTACATGCCAATTTTGGATAACTTGTTCACAATAGCACCGAGTGCCATTTTGCTCCAGAATATGGGATGATAGTAGCACATGGTGCGGATATTTTCATTCTGGCAGAATGCCAGATTCCCTTTCCCTATCAAAATATGTCACTCACCACCTCCTTTCGCTAAGTCAATGGTATCTAAAGGACTCGTTTTTCAACTTCACAACCTCACTTACTCTTAACCCTGCCGAGTAGACAAGCATCAATATCCCCCTGTGTTTGATATTATCAATAGATGAGAGTATTTTTGCAACTTAGGATTGGCAGTAGTTCCTTTTTCGTGTCATGCCGGCTTGTCCGGCATCTTTCTTCAAGACCAAAGAAGGATTCCCGACAAGCGGGAATGACATTTGTGGTTTCTAATGCAGGACTATTTGCATTAAATTTTATGTTATAATTATGTTATAACATTCTTTAAAGGAGGGAAAGATGCATAGGAGGATATGTTCAATAGGCAACAGCAGGGGTGTATCAATTCCTGTTGACGTGCTGGATGCTCTTAATCTTAATGTCGGCACTGAAGTTGATGTGAAGCTTGATGAGGCAAAGGCAAGGATTGTTATTGAGCCTCTAAAGAAAAAGAAATACCCCAAAAGCATAGACAAAGAGTTTGTTTCACAGGTCAATGAGTTTATTGCCAAGTATGAGCCTGCGCTTAAAGAGCTTGCGAAGAAGTGAAATATCTCACATCGGAACAGATTCTTTTTATCCACAGCAGGCTTATTGATTCTACAGGAGGAACACATGGCATAAGGGACATCGGGCTGCTTCAGTCTGCTGCTGGACGGCCAGAGACAACATTCGGAGGCGAGGATCTTTATCCTGACATATTCCATAAAGCTGCTGCTTTGATGGAATCCCTTATTAAAAATCATCCTTTTATTGACGGCAATAAAAGGACTGCTATAACATCAACAGGGATTTTTCTTCAAATGAACGGATGTTCTCTTAAGACATCTCAAAAAGAACTGGAACGTTTTACTTTGGATATGGCAACAGGGAAAGACTCATTTAATTATGCAGTAAGATGGTTTGAAAAATACGCCTCGGTTTGACATTCCTTCAAAATCTCCACTATACTTAAATCAACCCTTGGGGGAGGCTGAATGCCTGAGAGTCTCTCGTAATTCGGGAGAGACCCCTTGAACCTGATACGGGTAATACCGGCGTAGGAATTAGGGACTGTTGACCGTATTCCTAAGGGATGCGGTTTTTTGTTTTTATGAGGCTGGTTATAAACGGAGAAGATTTAGAAGTATCAAAGGCTGAGACTCTTCAGGAGCTCCTTGGAGAGCTTCGCATTAAACCTGAGAGAGTTGCTGTTGAGGTAAACCTTTCAATAATAAAGAAGTCTGATTATGACAGTTGCAGGCTGAAAGATGGGGACAGGATTGAGATTGTGAATTTTGTTGGAGGAGGAATGTGAAGATGGAAGACAAACTGATTATTAAAGGAATAGAATTTAAATCCCGTCTCTGGGTTGGGACAGGGAAGTATAAGGACTTTGAGGAGACAAAGAAGGCTATTGAGGCATCAGGCGCTGATGTTGTCACTGTTGCTGTAAGAAGGGTTAACATCATAGACAGGAAGTCCGAAAACCTGTTTGACTATATTGACCCCAAGAAATACAAGATTCTTCCGAATACTGCCGGCTGTTACAATGTTGATGATGCTCTCAGATATTCAAGGCTCGCAAGAGAGGCAGGTATTTCGGATATGATTAAGCTTGAGGTAATAGGAGACGAAAAAACACTCTTCCCTGATGTTATCGGCCTGCTAAAAGCAACAGAGATTCTCGCAAAGGAAGGCTTTCTTGTATTTCCATACACCAATGATGACCCTATCATGGCGAAAAAGCTGGTTGATGCAGGCGCTGTTGCTGTGATGCCATTGGCTGCTCCAATAGGCTCCGGACTTGGGATAAGGAATCCCTATAATATCAAGATTATTTTAGAGACAGTGAAGGCACCGGTTATCGTGGACGCTGGTGTAGGAACTGCGTCTGATGTTGCTGTTGCGATGGAATTAGGCTGTGATGCGGTGCTTATTAACACTGCGATTGCAGGGGCAAAAGATCCGGTTGCAATGGCAAGCGCTATGAAACATGCGGTGATTGCCGGCAGGCTTGCGTATAAGGCAGGGAGGATTCCTAAAAAACTTTATGCTGCTGCGAGCAGTCCGATAGAGG
>JAZDJF010000189.1:0-3632 GCA_043804165.1 Nitrospirota bacterium | reverse complement strand
TTTCCCCAGAAATGTAATTATGGACATGATAGATAAAATCAGAAGCGGCAGTTATACCGCTTTAAGAGGCATGGAATTACCTAAAAGACATCTCTTTGAGAAATGTGAGTGGCTCCCGGATATAGAAATAGAGGGGTTTAGGGTTTCAGAAAATTTGCATCTTGTGGGAAAGAGCATAGCCGAGCTTCAGGTAAGGGAAAAAACAGGGGTCACAATTATAGCTGTAAGGAGAGGCCATGAGGTTTTTACAAATCCTGAGCCTGATTTTACGTTCAGGGCAGGAGATATAATATTATTTACCGGTGAAAGAAAAAATATGATGAAGGCATTGGATTATTTTAAGGAAGGGGTTTAATGCTGCTTTATATGCTCAGGTAGTATCAGGGGCATTCATTCAATCCCTTCCCTGCTTGACGTCTCACCCCGTTAGAAACCGTCATTCTGGCGTGGGTGCTATAATATCAGAAAATGCTTATTTATTTTAAAATTACTGCCCTTTCTAACGGGGTTTATTATGCTTGAGAAGCTCTCACTTATCCCTCCAAGACCCGGGGTTTATCTGCTCAAAGGCGCTAAAGAGGATGTCCTTTATGTAGGCAAGGCAAAAAACCTGAGGAACCGTTTGCGGAGTTATTTCCGGAAGTCTGCTGAACTTGATGCAAGAAAAACATCAATGATGAGAAATGTAAAGGACATTTCCTATGTTGTGACGAATAACGAACTTGAGGCGCTTGTGCTTGAAGCAAATATGATAAAGCAGTACAAACCCCGCTTTAACATAATATTGAGGGATGACAAGAACTACCCCTATCTGAAACTCACAGTTAATGAGGAATGGCCAAGGCTTGAAGTTGTGAGAAGGATTAAAAAGGATGGAGCGCTCTATTTCGGGCCTTATGTCCCTGCACGTAGCATGTGGGAGGCTGTGGCATTTATAAGGAGAAATTTCCCGATTAGGCCATGCAAATATTCCCTCGACAGACCAATGAGGCCGTGCATCCAGCGCCAGATGGAGAAATGCCCGGCGCCATGCGGCGGGCTTATAAGCAAGGAAGAGTATATGAGGATTGTAGAGGATGTGAAGCTTTTTCTTCAGGGCGAGAAAAAAGAGCTTCTTGATGAGCTTGAAAAGAGGATGGAGAGGTTCTCGGAGGAATTAAGATTTGAAGACGCTGCAAAGATAAGGGACAGCATAAATAATCTAAGGCATATATGGGAATCACAGAAGGTCGTTGCTCCTGAACTCGGGGATATTGATGTTATAGGTTTTTATGGAGAGGGCAAAGAGGCTGTATTCAGAATTTTTTTCATAAGGAACGGGATTACGATAGGGACAAAGGATTTTCACCTGAAGGAGACAGCAGGAATTCCAACAGGAGAACTTTTTCACAATTTCATAGAGCAGTTTTATGCAAAAGAAATAATTCCTCCTGATGAGATTGTGCTCATGCAGCGTCCTGATGAGATGAAGACGCTGACAGCTTGGCTTAAAGATAAAAAAGGCAGGAGAGTAAAGATAACAATGCCGGCTGAAGGCAAGAAGCTTGAACTCCTCAAAATGGCGGAGGAGAATGCAATGGTAATATTTAAGAGCAGAGAAAAGACAGACGTTAAAGAGATTCTAAAAACATTGAAAGAAAGACTTGTTCTTAAAAATGTCCCTCGCAGTATCGGCGGCCTTGATGTCTCAACAATATCAGGAAGCGAATCAGTAGGCGCATTTGTATACTGGGCAGAAGGCGGGTTCAAAAAGGATATGTACAGGCATATGAAAATCAAGACAGTTAAAGGCATGGATGATTACTCAATGATTGAAGAGATAACAGGAAGGGTTATAAAGAATTTAGGTGAAAAACTTCCGTCACTCATAATAATTGACGGCGGCAGAGGACAGCTTGAGGCTGCAAAAAAGGCATTTGACGAATCCGGCGTTAAAAGCACAGCAATAATCTCCATAGCAAAAAAACCTGACAGGGCATTTGCTTTATCTCTTGATAAGCCCGTTGACCTTGAGGATAGAACCCCACCATCACTGCTCCTTAAAAAAATAAGGGACGAGGCGCACAGATTCACTGTAAGTTTCCACAGAAAATTGAGGGATAAAAGGCTCATGGAATCCCCGCTCAAGAAAATTCCGGGCATAGGAGAAAAAAGGAGGCTTGCTCTTTTAAGGCATTTTGGTAGTATAGAAGGTATAAGAAATGCCACTGTTGATGATATTGCAGGGGTAAGGGGATTCAACAGGAGGATTGCGGAAAAGGTTATTGAATCGCTGAAAAATCAAACTGAATAGAGGGATAAAAATGAATATTTACATCTCAGGCTCAATGGCTTATGACAGGATTATGGATTTTCCGGGGAGATTTTCAGACCACATCCTGCCTGACAAGATACACATATTGAATGTGTGCTTTACGGTTAACGGGATGATAGAAAAGTTCGGCGGCACAGCAGGGAATGTCGCCTATTCATTGAGCCTTTTCAATGAAAAGCCGGTTATTCTTGCGACAATAGGCAAAGACTATGTAAATTATTTTGACTGGCTTAAGAAAAGCGGTATTTCGGTTGAAGGCATAAAGATTATAGAGAATGAGTTTACTGCGGGTGCTTACATAACTACTGACAGGGCAGACAACCAGATAACAGGGTTTAATCCCGGCGCAATGAAATATCCGTCAGGCTATAAATTCAACAGCGCTTCTCCTCGCGACTCAATTGCACTTATCGCGCCGGGAAATCTTCAGGACATGGCTGAATATGCGAAGGAATGTAAAAAGAAAGGAATCAGATATATCTGTGATCCCGGACAGTCTCTGACTGCATGGGAAAAGGAATCACTGAAAGAATGGATTGAAGGTTCAACGATGCTTGTCTCCAATGATTATGAGCTTGAGATGGTAATGAAGATGACAGGAATGAATAAAAAGGAGCTTTTGAGCCTGACAAAAACTATTATCACAACACTGGGAGAGAAAGGCTCTTTAATCAGCGCCGGCGAGTCCGATGTCCAAATACCTCCGGCAAAGGTGAGTGATGTTGTTGACCCTACAGGCGCAGGGGATGCGTTCAGGGCAGGTTTGCTTAAGGGGATTGCAATGGGCAAAGACCTTGAGACAGGAGCCAAAATAGGCGCTGTTGCAGCAGTATATGCAATAGAGAAATACGGGACACAGGAGCATTATTTTAGTTATGATGATTTCATTCAAAGGTACAGGAGTAATTTTGGAGAGTTATGATAATCATGTCCAAAACCAATGCGGCAGCGGATACTGATTTAAAGGTTATTGACCCCGTTAGAAAAGAATTTTCTAACGGGGTTGAAAGGTTAGCTGGAAGCGGGGAGATAGATTGTTTTACCCCCGTTTAGAAATATAAGTTTCTAATGGGGTTTATTAGTAGAGATATTGAAAAGCCTTATAGAGAAGAAAAAAATATGCATTTTAGTGAAGCTGACACCAGAGCAAAATTAATAGACCCTGCTTTACATCGAAGAGGATGGACAGAAGACCTCATAAGACGAGAGGAAACTGATAAAGGTGTTGATATTGTGGATGGAAAGCCCCGGCGAAGGCAAAAAGGGCGAATAGACTATCTTTTGCGCATACGGGTTAACATTAATTCCCAACCTGTTG
>JAZDJF010000188.1:0-3386 GCA_043804165.1 Nitrospirota bacterium | reverse complement strand
CACGATATACACGAGGAATGCGGAGTCTTCGGTGTTTACGGACATTCCGAGGCATCAAATCTTGCATATCTCGGATTATATGCGCTCCAGCACAGGGGGCAGGAAGGCGCAGGCATCTGTTCATCTGACGGAAGGCATCTTCATCTTGATAAATCAATGGGACTTGTTGCCGACATCTTCAGCGAAAAGCGCCTGAAAAAACTTACAGGCCACATAGCAATAGGCCATAACCGCTATTCAACAGCAGGAAGCAGTGTACTTAAAAACGTCCAGCCGATACTGGCAAATTTTGCCTTGGGGCCATTGGCCATAGCTCACAACGGCAATCTTGTGAATGCCGGAGAGATAAGAGAAGAACTTGAAAAAGAAGGCGCAATATTTCAGTCAACATCTGACAGCGAGGTTATAGTGCACCTCATAGCGCATTCAAAGACCGGAGACTTTTACGAAAGGGTAATTGAGGCATTAAAGCAGGTCAGCGGTGCATTCAGTCTTCTGATACTAAGGGAAAGAGAACTCATTGCTGTGAGAGACCCTTATGGTGTAAGGCCCCTGAACCTCGGACAGGTTGACGGCGCATACGTCATAGCATCAGAGACCTGTGCCTTTGACCTTATCGGCGCAACATATATCCGCGATGTCGAGCCCGGAGAACTGCTTATCATCAATGAGAGCGGTTTAAAGTCAATGAAACCATTGATTGCTCCGAGACAGGCATCATGCATATTTGAGTTCATATATTTTTCGCGCCCTGACAGCTATATCTTCGGCGAGAAAAATGTTAATGAGCTGAGAAAGAAATTCGGAGCCCAGCTTGCAAGGGAATCAGGCATTGACGCTGACCTTGTGATTGCAGTGCCTGATTCAGGTGTGCCTGCTGCAATAGGATTCGCAGAAGAAAGCAAACTTCCATTCGATTTCGGCCTCATAAGGAATCATTACATCGGAAGAACATTCATCGAGCCGAAACAGAGCATAAGACATTTCGGCGTAAAGATAAAACTCAATCCTGTAAGAAAGCTTCTTGAAGGCAAAAGGGTGATAGTGATAGATGACTCTATTGTCAGAGGGACAACAAGCAAAAAGATCGTGAAGATGCTGCGTGAGGGCGGCGGCGCAAAAGAGGTTCACATAAGGATAAGCTCTCCTCCTGCTGTAGGGCCGTGTTTTTATGGCATTGACACACCTACAAGGCAGGAGCTTATTGCATCTTCACATAGTGTTGAAGAGATAAGAAAATTCATAACTGCTGACACGCTTACCTATCTGAGCCTTGAAGGACTGAAGAACATAGTCCCGGAATCACATAACTTCTGCACTGCATGTTTTGATGACAACTATCCGATAAGCTTTCCGGGCGAGCGCCTTGCGCAGATGGAGCTTTTTCTTAAGTAGATTATTTCCCCTCGCACCATTTTCTTGCATTCTGAAATAACCTAAGCCACGGCGATGCCTTTAGTTCTTTTTTCCATTCTTCAGGCATCCATGCCCAGTTCCATTTGAGGAATGTCCTTTCAGGATGAGGCATGATTGCAAGGTGTCTTCCGTCAGGAGAGCATAAAGCAGCGATTCCGTTTACAGAGCCGTTTGGATTGAACGGATATATGGTTGTAACATTTCCGTCATCATCAACATAGCGCACAGGCGCAAGTAAATCTTTCTCCACTTTCTTAAGGATGTCTTTTTTAGGGAAATAAGCCCTTCCCTCTCCGTGTGCAACCCATATTCCGAGTGTTGAGCCTTCCATTCCCTTAAGCATAATTGAAGGGCTTGGGAATATTTTCACTGTAGAAAATCTTGACTCAAATCTTCCTGAGACATTATGGATAAACCTCGGCTGATATTTGTCTTCAATCCCCTGCCATGGAATCCATCCAAGCAACGCTGCAAGCTGACATCCGTTACATACGCTAAGACTGAATGTGTCAGGCCTGTTATAAAACTTCTGGAATTGTTCGTAAATCTTTTTATTGAACTTTATAACACCAGCCCATCCCTTTGCTGAATCAAGGACATCTGCATAGCTGAATCCGCCCACAAATGCAATGCCTCTGAAGCTGTCAAGATTCACTTTGCCTTCAAGGAAATCAGTCATTGTTGTATCCCACACATCAAACCCTACCTGATAAAATGCTGATGTCATCTCCCTGTCACTGTTGCTTCCTTCTTCGCGCACTATCGTAACAGAAGGCTTGCCTGTCTTTTCCATAATCTCAGGAGAAGTCTGTTCAGGAGTGAATGAGAGATTGAAATTGTATCCCTTTCTGTCAAAGATAACCTTTTTCTCCTCATCTGCACAGTCAGGATTCATCTGAAGCCTTTCAAGCTGATAACTCGTCTCCTCCCATATTCCCCTGAGTACACGCATGTCTTCATTTAAAACCAGCTTGCTGTTAAATTTAACTTTAATCTTCTTATTAACAGTTGTTCTGCCGATGATCCGGCATGGGATCTTCTGTTTTTTAAGTTCAGCCAATATCTTCTTTTCATTCTTTGGAAGATACTCAATAACCAATCCTAACTCCTCGGAAAAAAGCATTGGTATAATTTCATCTTGAATCTTGAATCCTGAATCCTGCATCTTGAAGTTTATCTCCATTCCGCAATTCCCTGAAAACGCCATCTCAAGAATTGTTGTGATTAATCCTCCGTCGCTCCTGTCATGCCCTGAAAGGATTAGGTCTTTTGATATGAGTTCCTGAACTGAGTTGAATGTTCTCTTCAATAATTTCGGATCATCAACATCAGGCGATTCATCTCCAATCTGGTTATATACCTGCGCAAGTGAAGTTCCGCCAAGCCTGTTTTTGCCGTTCCCGAGATCAATAAATAAAAGCCTGCTCTTTCCGGGTTTCTTTATATCAGGCGTAATTACTTTTGTTATATCAGGGCATGTTGCATAGGCAGAGATAACAAGCGTGCCGGGAGATTTCACAGTCTCCGTCTTATCCTTTGAGACTACCTTTGCTGCCATGGAAAGGCTGTCTTTTCCGCCGTCAATTGCAATGCCGAGTTCAAGCATTATATCTCGCACTGCAACTGCCGCATCATAAAGCCTTGCGCCTTCTCCGTGAAGTTTTGCCGCCCACATCCAGTTTCCTGAACATTTAATATCTTCCAGTGCGCTTATCTTTGCCCATACAATATTCGTTAATGCCTCTCCGACAGAAAGCCTTGCCATCGCAGATGGATTGATGAGCGTCTTTATAGGCTGCTCGCCTATTGAAATCGCTGCCCCTGTAAGCCCGAAATGACTTTGGGCAATTACAGCAACATCAGATACTGTAAGATGCAAAGGCCCTGCGCACTGCTGTCTTGCAATGAGCCCTGTAACGCTCCTGTCAACCTTGTTTGTGAGAAACCTCTTTGAGCCTACTGATACAAGC
>JAZDJF010000187.1:0-2463 GCA_043804165.1 Nitrospirota bacterium | reverse complement strand
CCTGTGATGGGAAAACTTTGGGAGCCTGAGAGCAGGTTCCAGAAATGGCTTGATGTCGAGATTGCTGTTTGCGAGGCATGGGCAGAGCTCGCAGAGATTCCTGTTGATGCAGTCGTAAAAATAAAGAAAAAGGCAAAGTTCGATGTAAAAAGAATTGACGAAATAGAAGGTGTTGTCAAACACGATGTTATTGCATTCCTCACATCAGTCGCAGAAAATGTAGGTCATGAGTCAAGGTTCATCCACAAAGGGCTTACATCATCCGATGTTGTTGATACAGCTCTTTCCCTTTTGATGAAAGAGGCGGCAGACATTATTCTTAAAGACATAAAGGAACTGATGTCTGTACTTAAAAAGCAGGCATACAAATACAAAAACACTCCTACAATAGGAAGAAGCCACGGAGTCCATGCAGAGCCGATGACCTTCGGACTTAAATTCGCCCTCTGGTATGAGGAGACGAAGAGAAACCTCGCGAGGATGAAACGTGCAAAGGATGTTGTAAGCATAGGTAAGTTTTCCGGAGCTGTCGGCACATTCTCAAATATCACTCCAAAGATTGAAGAGAAGGTATGTAAAAAACTCGGACTGAAGCCGGAACCCGTTGCAACGCAGGTTGTGCAAAGAGACAGACATGCAGAGTACCTCACAACACTTTCGCTCATTGCAGGGGCAATAGAAAAAATCTCTGTTGAGATAAGGCATCTCCAGAGGACAGAAGTTCTTGAGGCAGAGGAGCCGTTTACAAAAGGGCAGAAGGGTTCATCAGCAATGCCGCACAAGAGAAACCCTGTCGGATGCGAGAACCTCTCAGGGCTTGCAAGGCTTGTCCGTTCAAATGCAATGGCAGGGCTTGAAAACATTGCCTTATGGCATGAGCGCGATATCTCACATTCATCTGTTGAGCGGGTGATTATTCCTGACAGCACAATACTCGTTGATTATATGCTTAACAGATTAAAGGGAATTCTTGAAGGGCTTCATGTGCATCCTGACAGGATGCTTAAGAACATGAATCGCAGTTATGGCCTCTATAATTCCCAGAGAGTTCTCCTTGCATTAACGGGCAAGGGAATGAGCCGTGAGAATGCATATGAACTTGTACAGAGGAATGCGATGCAGAGCTGGAAGAAGGGGATTGAGTTCAAGAAATTATTATTGAAGGATAAAGACGTCAAGAAACACCTCTCTTCAAAAGAGATAAAAAAAATCTTTGACCTTAAATATTACCTCAAGAATGTGGATTATATTTTTGAGAGGGTGTTTGGGTAATCTCAACATCCTCAGATTCGAGCCGTAAGACGTTTGGTTTTTTCGGAGCATAGCGAAGAGTCGCTTAGGGATACTGAACTCTTAAACTTCTGACTTCTGCGCCATTGCACTATTGGGCTGCTGCTGAGGAAATGTGAGAAGTGAGCCTCTGATTTCCTCCTATTTAAAACTAAACTCAAGTCTTTCCTCCTGCCTTCCCATTAAGATAATCTCCGAGCAACCCTCTGCTGTGCTCGTCGTCATGGCAATAGATGCAGAGATTCTCCCAATTGGAGCCATCAGGAGGATTGTTCCGGTGGTTGCCGTCTTTATGATGCACTGTAAGGAGGTGCCGGTCTTTGAAATCGAACTCCCTCCCGCATTTGGCGCATATCAGGCCGTAGATTTTCAGGGATTGCTCCCTGTAATCGGAAACAGGGGCATTACCCTCTTTTAATTCCCTGACGATTTCAGAGGCGGTCTTGCCTGCTGCGGGCTTTTGCGGCTGAGGTTTTCTGAATTTTATACGCTGTCTGCTTCCCAAAAACTCACCCCCTGCAATGCAGCATTAAAGCATAAAAATGCGAATGAAAGGGCATTTGTTTATTATAAACTCTCTTGAGAATTCTGTGGAATCTCTTTTTGGGTTTTTTTATGATCGTCACGTGCGGCAGACAGGGTCTTGCATTGCAATATCTTTAATAATCAGGCAAAGGGCATGTTTATTGAGGAAATGTGGGAAGTGAACGCGATTATCTTAATTAAATAGAACCGTTGTACTAGCTCACTAATTCGGTAACTTTCTGGAGTTTATCAAAAGGTGTTTCATAGTTCAAGCCTCCATGTAGCTACATTTATGGCTACTATAAACAATTCTTTCTGTCATGGCAATAAATTAACTTTTACCACACCCTGAAAAGCCTCTTTATATTCTTTATCTCTCCGGCAAGGTTTTTTGTCTTTGAAAATCTATAGTCCCTGTACGTTTTAACCTCAAGCCTGCCGTCCTTTTCTGTTATTTTTACAGCGCCGTTCATGTCAGTGCGGTATATCTTTGCAGCACCAAGCATATCAAGCGTCTCCTGATGCGGATGCCCAAAGGAGTTGTCCCTTCCCGCGCTTATCACTGCAATCTCAGGAGATGTTACATCATAGAATGGTTTATACGCTGATGCCCTTCCGCCATGATGCGGGACTTTGAGAACATCACTC
>JAZDJF010000186.1:0-5435 GCA_043804165.1 Nitrospirota bacterium | reverse complement strand
CTCACGGATCTTTTCAACAAGAGCCTGGAGTTCAGACTGTTCCTTTGAGTATTTCTGATATTCCTGAGGCGCAGACAGAACCTTCGGGTCTATCATCTGGACTGTCAGTTTCTCGTATCTATCTTCTATTGTCTGGAGTTTCTCAAGCAGCATTTTCCGCCTCTAATTTAAGAACCTCTTTTAACGCTGTGATGGCAACCTCTATCTGCCTGTCATCAGGGTCATGGGCTGTGAGCCTCTGCAAAAGAAGCCCCGGCATAATCATGAGGTTTATAATCGGATTGCCTTTCATCCTTGCAGAAAGCTTCAGAATCTCATAGGAAAGCCCTGCCACCACCGGAATCAGAATAAGCCTTGAGAGGAACTTATAAATAAAAACCCACGACTGCGGGATAAAAGAAAATACGAAAATGCTTGTTATCATAACTATCAGAAGAAAACTCGTGCCGCACCTTGGGTGATGAGGGCTGAAACGCTTTACATTCTCAACATTAAGCTCCTTGCCGTCCTCGTATGCGTGTATTGCCTTGTGCTCAGCGCCGTGATACTCAAATATCCTCCTCATCTCCTTCCAGAGTCCGATTGCCATGACATAACTCAGGAATATAAGAACTCTTATTATCCCGTCAATGAGGTTAAATAAAAACGAATTTTCAGAAACAGAAACAATCACAATGCCGATAAGTTTCGTTGCATATAGCGGAAGCAGTACAAAAAGCGCAATCCCTATTATAAAGGCAAAACCGATTGTTAGGCTGATAGTGAAAGGGCTCATCGGTTTTTCATCTTCATTGTATGCCTTGCTTGCAGAGAACTCTATTGCCTTCACTCCAAGGAAAAGAGCGTGGAATAATGCCGCAACCCCTCTGAGCATCGGAACCTTCAGCGCCTTCGGAAGTTCAGACAGCCCTTCTCTTTTCACATGAATATCCCCCTTCATGTCCCTCACAGCCACTGTCCAGCCTTTTGGGGACTTCATCATTACTCCCTCAATCACTGCCTGTCCACCGATGTTCTTCATTTTATTCCACTTATTCCACCTTGCTATTAAATAAGGATAATGCAGATGTTGCGAGAAAATTTATTTTTCGATACCTTTGCTACCTTTCCCTAATGGCTCTTGGATATTTTGCCGGTGCAACAAATCAAGATAATCCGGAATTTATCGAGTTAAATAAATTTTTGAGTAATATCTGCATTATTGGTTCTTACCGAAAAAAAGCCGTCCCGATGTAATGTCGGGACGACTTTTATCCTCTTAAGCTTATCTACTTCTTAGTCTTTTTTGCGTATTTCTTCTTAAACTTCTCCACCCTTCCTTCAGCATCAAGTATCTTCTGTTTTCCGGTAAAAAACGGGTGGCACATTGAGCAGATATCAACGTGAATCTTGGGGTTAGTTGACCTTGTGACAAAACTCTCGCCACAGGCGCAGACCGCCTTCACCTCTTTATATTCAGGATGTATTCCTTCCTTCAACTCAATCCTCCTTAATGTGTTTTATTATTATAAAAAATCTTGAATACTTTTAGCAACTCTCATAACTCCCCTCCCCTTGTGGGAGGGGACAGAGGGAGGGGTACCCTTCTGGGTCATTTTCACCCTCACCCTAACCCTCTCCCATCAAGGGAGAGGGGACTTCAAGGAATTTCTATCTCTGTTTCAGCCTTCCAAATACCTCTTGATTTTCTCGCTATTTTCAGCGGAAAGCTCAACGAATTTAACGCCTATGCCGACATTGGGCTGGGCGTGCTGAACACGCGCCATCGCCTTAATGACATCTTCCCCGATTTTAAAGCTGAGCTCAAAAATTGTTCCTGCAATAAAACTGAACTGTGTGTAAATATACATGCCGTCTACGCTCATATCCAATGCCTCTGCCTTTATCACGCCATTTATCACTACATCTTTGTGAACCAGCGCCCTTCTTGTTCTCCTGTCATCTGTGCCGCTCATTGTTTATCCTGTCCTGAACCGTTAATCTTATCAACAAACCCTGTATTGAACTCGCCGTTCACAAAGTCAGATTGTGAAAAGACCTTCTTATGAAAAGGTATTGTTGTCTTTATCCCCTCAATAATAAATTCATCGAGGGCGCGTTTCATTCTTGAGATAGCCTCTTCCCTGTTTCTGCTGTGCACAATTACCTTTGCTATGAGCGAGTCGTAATATGAAGGCACTGTCCATCCACTGTAAACAGATGTGTCTACGCGCACACCCGGGCCGCCGGGCAGAGACAGGAATGTAATCTTGCCGGGATTCGGGATAAAGCACTCCGGGTCTTCGGCATTTATCCTGCACTCTATAGCATGGCCGTAAGATTTTATCTGATGCTGTTTATATTCTATCAGGGAGCCTGCAGCAAGTTTTATCTGTTCCTTTACCAGGTCAACACCGCTGACCATCTCTGTGACAGGATGTTCAACCTGAATCCTTGTATTCATCTCCATGAAATATATATTGCCCTCCATATCTACGATAAACTCCATTGTCCCGATATTCCTGTACTTAATAGCCTTTGCCGCCCTTACTGCAAGCTCTCCGATTTTTTTCCTGAACTTCTCTGTTGAGACAGGGGATGGCGCTTCTTCTATAAGTTTCTGATGCCTTCTCTGTATTGAGCAGTCTCTCTCTCCGAAATGCACTGTATTGCCTTTGCTGTCAGCAGCTATCTGGACTTCTATGTGCCTTATCTCAGGTATATACTGTTCAACATAAAGCTCGCCGTTCCCGAATGCGGCAAGAGCTTCCCTTTGAGCCATATAAAATGCCTGTTCAAGCCCGCTTTCTTCATTTACAATTCTCATTCCCCTGCCGCCGCCTCCGGCAGACGCCTTAATAATCACAGGGAAACCTATTTTCTTTGCCACCTTCATGGCAAGCTCTTCCGAAATAACAGGGCCGTCGCTTCCCGGCACAACAGGAATACCACGCCTTTTCATCATCTGCCTTGCCTTTGCCTTATCGCCGCCGACTCTTATGTTCTCAGGCGTAGGGCCGATAAATGTTATCCCTGATGTGGCGCATGCCTCTGCAAAATGGGGATTTTCAGATAAGAAACCATAACCCGGATGCACTGCCTCTGAATCCGTTATTTCAGCAGCGCTAAGAATGCCCGGGATGTTAAGATAGCTCTGAGCAGAATTCGCAGGCCCAATGCAGACAGCCTCATCTGCAAGCATGACATGCAGAGCTTCTTTTTCTACATCTGAATATACGGCTACTGTCTTTATGCCGAGTTCCTTGCAGGCGCGTATAACCCTTACCGCAATTTCTCCGCGGTTTGCTATCAGAACTTTCTTAAATAATGCCATTTCTTAACTCTTAACTCTTAATTTTCAATTTTTAACTTCGTTTTTATTTATACCGGCTCTATCAGAAAAAGCGGCTCGCCGTATTCCACAGAATGACCATTTTCAACAAGTACCCTGACAATAACGCCGTCCACCTCTGATTCTATCTCATTCATAAGTTTCATTGCCTCTATAATGCACAATGCCTGCCCCTTTTTTACCCTTGACCCTGCCTGCACAAATGGCTCAGCCTCCGGAGATGATGACTTGTAGAATGTCCCTACAATCGGTGAGGTTACTGTAATAAGCCTCTGTGTATCCTCCATCGGTTCAGCTGCCGGTTTTTCATGCGTAACCACAGGCCTTGATAATTCAATTGAAGACAGCCGTTTCTCTCTCCTTATCTTAACCTTATTGCCGTCTTTTTCTATCTGGAGTTCTGTGATGTCTGTGTCCTTAAGTAGTTCTATAAGTCCTTTTAAATCATCAAGTTCCATAATTGCCTCCGTTTCAGTGCCAGTGTTTAGTGTCGGTGTCAGAAATTTCTCACCCTTATATTTTACTGACACTAATAACCGACACTGACACTATTTTACTCTCTCCATATATTCAGATGTTCTTGTATCAACTTTTATCATATCTCCCTCATTTATATGAAAGGGCACTCTGACCACTGCCCCTGTCTCCAGAGTTGCTGGCTTCCCTCCTCCTGAGGCTGTATCGCCTTTAAAGCCCGCAGGGTCTGTTTTTACAACCTTGAGCTCAACGAATGTCGGAATCTCCACGCTTATAGGCATGTCCTTATGATACAGCACTTTAACCTTCATATTCTCCTTAATAAATCTTATTGCCTCGCCAAGCTGTTCACTCCTGAATGGCATCTGCTCATAAGTCTCTTCATCCATAAAGTAATAGAGTTCTTCCTGTGAATACAGATACTGCATGCTCTTTTCTTCAAGCCCCGGGGTCTCAAGTTTCTCGCCTGACCTGAATGTCTCTTCAAGAACTGCCCCAGTTTTAATATTCCTCATTTTTGTCCTGACAACAGCGCCGCCCCTTCCCATCTTAACGTGCTGAAAGTCTACTATTTCGCAGGGTTCCCCCTTAAATTCAACTTTAAGACCTTTTCTGAAATCACTTGTCGAAATCAATTATGCCTCCATCAATAAATTTAAAAATAAAACTGCAAAAAGCAAAACTACAATTCAAAAATTTTAACTTTTAACTTTGAGTTTTCTAAATAATCTCCAAACCCCTTGGCAATCTCGTCAGCACTTCAGCCCCTTTCGGCTTCACAAGCACCATATCCTCTATCCTAACCCCGCCTACTCCGGGGACATAAATACCGGGCTCTATTGTAAACACCATGCCCTCCCTGATCCGCTCTTTCCTGTTCCAAGTTATATGCGGTGATTCGTGAACCTGAAGCCCGATGCCATGCCCTGTGCCGTGTCCAAAAAATCCGGCATATCCTGCCTTTTTTATAACATCCCGTGCAGAATTGTCAATCTCTCTGCTATCTATGCCGGGTGATATTGATGATACAGCCTTTCTGTTCGCCTCTAATACTGTCTTGTATATCTCCTTTTTTTTCCCGATATCAGCGCCTCTGATAAGCAGTGTCCGTGTCATATCAGAAAAATAACCTCCAGCCTCTCCTCCCCAATCTATAACAACAAGGTCTCCTGCATCCAGCCTTTTCTCTGACGGCTTTGCATGAGGCATTGACGAATTCCTGCCGGAAGCAATTATTATATCAAATGGGATACATTTACACCCCTCCCTTTTGAGATTCTTCTCAAGCATCATTGCCAGCCTTTTCTCTTTTGCGCCTGCCTTGATATAAGGCTTCACTGCAAGGAATGCTGACTCCGCATGTCTTACAGCCTCTTTAATCAATGCCTTTTCCCTGTCTTCTTTCACTGACCTGAGCTTTTCAATAAAATCCTTAAAAGGTTTAAGAACAATGCCTTTTTTTGAAAGCGCATCAAAAAACCCGTAAGAAACAGATGATTCAAAGCCAAGCCTGTTTATCCCAAGCTTTTTGGCAAGCACAGAGACGGTTCTGGCTCTTTTCTCTTTCTCAATAACAATATCCCATCCCTTAACCTCGCACCCTGCCTGCTCTTTATATCTGAAGTCA
>JAZDJF010000185.1:0-3536 GCA_043804165.1 Nitrospirota bacterium | reverse complement strand
AAGCATAACGGTTTTTCCGTCAGATTTAATTATCCTTGAAAGACGGTTCTTTAATCCCCAGTCATACATAAAAATCCTCCTGTAACCCCACCTATCCTCCCCTTAATTTAAGGGGAGGCAGGGAGGGGTTATTAATCCTTTAGCTCTTTAACTCTTAACTACTTACTGCCTTTCTGTTCAAACAATGTCTTTACTTCATTCATTAATTCGCTTATATCCTTAAACTGCCTGTAAACAGATGCAAACCTCACATACGCAACCTTATCAAGTTCTTTTAACGAGGACATTACCTCTTCACCGACCCATGTGCTCTGTATTTCCTTCACGCCAAGGTTTATGAGCTTCTTTTCTATTGAATCAACAATCCCTTCAAGCGCCTCCACGCTGACAGGCCTTTTTTCACATGCCTTTTCAAGCCCCCTCAGTATCTTCGGCCTGTCAAACGGCTCGCGCCTTCCATCTTTTTTCACAACCATGGGGACTATATCTTCAACACGCTCATAAGAGGTGAAACGCTTTCCGCACTTCAGGCATTCGCGCCTTCTGCGTATCGTATCGCCTTCTTTGCTCGTCCGCGAGTCAATAACCTTGTCTTCTAAATTTCCACAAAATGGACACTTCATAAATTAATAATAACAATCAGTATATCGGAAATCTCTTGCATATCTCCCCTGCCCTCTGCCTGAGACTTCCAATCTTTGCCTCATCAGAGTTGTTCTTCAATACCTCATCTATTATCTCTGCTATCCCTGTCATTTCCGCTTCACCCATCCCCCTTGTAGTAACACACGTCGTGCCAAGCCTCATACCGCTTGTTATTGCAGGAGGCCGTTCGTCATAGGGAATTGAATTTTTATTAACTGTAATGCCTGCCTTGTCCAAGGCTTCTTCTGCTTCCTTTCCTGTTATCCCCTTATTTGCGAGGTCAACAAGCATGAGGTGGTTGTCTGTCCCGCCTGATATTATCCTGAATCCCCTTTTTACAAGTTCCTCAGCAAGCTTTTTTGCATTTTCTACAACCTTTCTTTGATACTCTTTGAACCCATCATTCAGAGCCTCCTTAAATGCGACTGCCTTTGCAGCAATCACATGAACCAGAGGGCCTCCCTGAATTCCGGGGAAGATCATCTTGTCTATAGCCTTCGCGTATTTTGCCCTGCACATTATCATCCCGCCTCTTGGCCCGCGCAGCGTTTTATGGGTCGTTGTTGTAACAAAATCCGCACAAGGCACAGGAGATGGATGAATGCCTGCTGCTACAAGCCCTGCTATATGCGCTATATCTGCCGTCAGATAAGCGCCGACCTCTTTTGCAATATCCGAGAATATCTTAAAATCAAGAGTCCTTGAATAAGCGCTTGCGCCTGCAAGAATCATCTTCGGTTTGTTTTTTACCGCAAGCCTGCGCACCTCATCATAATCAATGTATCCTGTCTCTTTGTTCACGCCGTAGGTCGCAGACTTATAAAGAATTCCTGAGAAATTAACGGATGCGCCATGCGAGAGATGCCCTCCATGGCTGAGGTTCATTCCGAGAATCGTATCTCCGGGCTTCAGAAATGCAAAATAGACAGCCATGTTTGCCTGGCTTCCGGAATGAGGCTGGACATTTACATGCTCGGCTCCGAAGAGTTCCTTTGCCCTTTCTATTGCGAGGATTTCAACAATGTCTGCATATTCACATCCGCCGTAATATCGCTTATTCGGATATCCTTCGGCATATTTATTGGTAAATACAGAGCCCTGCGCCTCAAGAACAGCAGGACTTGCATAGTTTTCTGATGCGATAAGAACAATCTTCTCCCTTTCTCTTTCTATCTCTCCCTGAATCGCCCTGTAAATATCAGGGTCTGAGAGTTTGAGCCTTTCAAAGTCCATGTTTTATAAATCTTTCCTCTATCAGTTTTATCTTTGTAATACGATTTGCGTGCCTGCCGCCTTCAAATTCTGTGCTGAACCATACCCTGACAATCTCTTTCGCAAGGTCTTTGCCTACAATCCTGCCGCCTATCACAAGCACATTTGCATCGTTGTGCATCCTGCTCATTTTTGCAGTGAAGAGGTCATTGCAGAGAGACGCCCTTATATTGGGAATCTTATTCGCAACAATTGACATGCCGATGCCTGTTCCACATATCAGTATGCCCCTGTCCGCCTTGCCTTCTGAGACTTCCCTTGATACCTTTTCTCCGAAATCAGGATAGTCCACGGATTGAGGGCCATTTGTGCCTAAATCAAGGTATTCTATCTTCATCTCGCTGAGGATGGAGATTAGCTCATTTTTAAGCTCTACGCCCGCATGGTCACTGCCGATTGCAACTTTCATTCTTACCTCGGATACGTATCTTATCTAAGAGTTAAAGTGTAAGTCAAGGTTCTATCTCTTCAACTCCCTGCTTTTGAAAAATGGCTGATTGTATTATAATTTCCTCAAGAAATAAATTCATAAAGAAAGGGATGCACTTATGTTATTCAAACTAATTTTACTCTTTATGATGGTCTCTATCCAGCTGCTACCCTTAAAAATCTCTGCCGAGACAAGGATCCGCTGTGCATCAACCACGAGCACACAGAACTCTGGATTATTTGATTCCATCCTGCCGATTTTTGAAAAAAAGACAGGAATAAAGGTTGATATTGTCGCAGTTGGTACAGGCGCAGCTATTGAAATAGGCAGGAGGGGCGATGCAGATGTTGTATTTGTTCATGCCAAAGAACAGGAAATAAAAGCTGTTGAGGAAGGTTATTTCGTAAACCGTCATGATATCATGTATAATGATTTTGTTATCATCGGCCCTTCAGATGATCCTGTAAAGATAAAAGGCATAAAGTCGGCTGCTGAAGCTTTCCGTAAGTTTGCTGAAAGTGCGTACCCATTTGTATCAAGGGGTGACAAATCAGGTACCCATGTGAAAGAATTATCAATTTGGGGGAAAATAGGTATTGACCCCGGAAAGCAAAAATGGTATCTTGAAGTGGGCCAGGGGATGGAAAAAACTCAGAGGATTGCGGATGAAAAGCGCGCATACACGCTTACGGACAGAGGCACATGGCTTGCAACAAAAGATAAGGATAAACTTGAAATGACAATAGTCCTTGAAGGAGACCCAATCCTGTTCAATCAGTACGGCATCATGGCGGTAAATCCTAAAAAGCATAAACATGTAAAATACAAAGAGGCAATGGAGTTTATAAACTGGATTATATCAAAGGAAGGGCAGAAGGCTATCGCCTCGTTTAAAGATAAACTTGGTAATCAGCTTTTTATCCCAAATGCAAAATAATAAAATGGGGTGTTATATGAAAAGGTTATGTGTCTTTTTAGTGGTCTTTACTTTTTTAGGCACAACATGGGTTTTACCTGCTGTAGCAGCTGATTCATCTACAGAGGTAGAACAGCTTAAAGGAGAGGTGCAGAAACTTCTAAAGAGGATAGAAGATTTAGAGAAAAGGCAAGCTGAGACCCAGACTAAGACTATTGAAACAGAAAAGAAGGTTGCTGAGGCTGAGAAAAAGGTAGAAAAAGTTGAGAAAAA
>JAZDJF010000184.1:0-6089 GCA_043804165.1 Nitrospirota bacterium | reverse complement strand
ATGGTCAGCCCTTACAACTTTCAGGATATTTTCTAAGACTTTGTTTATTGTCATGCTTGAGGAATCTATGAGGACAGCATCATCAGCTTTCCTGAGCGGGGCAATGTCTCTGCCTGAGTCCCTCACGTCTCTTTCCACAACGTCTTTCTTTGCCTCTGATTCAGTTATGTCGATTCCCTTTTCTTTCAGCTGGAGATAGCGTCTTTTTGCCCGCTCTTCAACGGATGCATCAAGATAAAATTTTTTCCATGCGTCAGGGAACACAACTGTTGTCATATCCCTTCCCTCTGCGACAAGGTCGGCGTTAAGCGAGGCGCTTCTCTGAATATCAAGAAGAAAGTCCCTTATAACCTTTCTTGCGGAAAATACAGATGAATAATGGCCTGTTTCTGTTGACCTTATGAGTTCTGATACATCCCTGCCATCAGGAAGTTGAGAGTTGAGAGTTGAGAGTTGAGAGTTTTCCTTTAGAAATATTTTCCCATCTTTAAATGTAATTGTAATGCATTTCAATACAGCTAAAATCTTTTCATCAGAGTCGTCAGGCTCGACCCCCTTCTCCCTAAGTGTAAGTGCAACAGCCCGGTAAAGCGCGCCTGTGTCAAGGTAGCTGAATCCAAGTTTTCCGGCAAGGAGTTTGGCTATCGTGCCTTTACCTGCGCCTGAAGGACCGTCTATGGCAATAACCTTTCCCATAAATTTAGTTATTTTAACCTAATTTTAAGGCATATCACAATCGCTACAAGCTGCTTTGTGAAATAGTTGCGCGGCATGTAATAGAGCATTGCTATGGCTGGTGATGTGCAGCAACACCTTTTTGATTTCCACCAATTTGACAAAAATACCTCAACAATGTATCCTTATTGTAAGGAGGTAAGGATATGCTTGCAAAGAAGACATCAAAAAATCAGCTTACACTACCGAAGGAAATAGTTAAATCGTTTCCCGACACAAAATATTTCGACATCTCAGTGAAGGACAGGAAGATAATCCTTATGCCCGTACGTATAACCCCGACAGACACGACGCTTGAAGGCATAAGGGACAAGATGGAAAAGCTCGGAATCACGGGCAAAGATGTTGCGGATGCGGTCAGATGGACAAGAAAAAAGAAGGGATAAACAGGGTTGTCCTTGATACAAATATTTTAGTTTCTGCCTTGCTTTTCAGAGGAGAGGTATCAAGATTAGCCGAGCTTTGGAAAAATGGCGCAATCGTGCCTGTGATTTCCAAGGCAACGTTCAAGGAATTCAAGGATGTCCTCTCATATCCAAAATTTTCTTTGGCTGAGAGCGAGATAAAAACAATTTTAGAGGACGAAATCCTCCCCTTCTTTGAAGTCGTCGACGTACAGGAGGAAATCAGCGGTTCATGCAGGGATGCAGATGATAACAAGTTTCTTGCATGTGCTGTATCAGCACGAGCTGATTATATCGTAAGCGGCGATAAGGACTTGTGCGATATGCGCGGATATAAATCAATAAAAATCATAAAGGTTTCAGATTTTTTAAAGATGTTTAGGTGATGTTTTATTCTTCAGCACTTCTGAGCTTCTCGCAGCGTCAGCGCAGACTCGCCGGGGCGAGCCGCTTATTGCGCTATCGAAAACCGGTCGCTGTCCCTATTTTTACTTTATGCGGACAATAACCAGTAGACATGGTGGTTATGTTGAAATGAATTTTTTCCATTGATTACGCCTGTCGCGAGAGTTTTTGCAGGTCCGCATCGAAGGTGAACAGGTGGTCCCCACCCCTTGCGGCCTTGGCGCATAGAATGCAATCAACGATGTCAAGACCTCGCTCCGAGAACAGGGTCAATGCCCTGATAAGCTCCTGTTGGTCACCGTTGGCTATTCCCTTATAGTGCAGGAGATCGATGAGGCTGCCGGCAGCCCTGTCACGGGGAACTTTATAAATCTTGGTCAGGACATAGATGCACTCTGCTATAACACTTTCAAGGATGACTGCCTTCACATCGCCGTGCTTCACCTTATCAAAGAAGTCCTTAGCCTTCGCATGCAAGGCTGCATCATCTGCAACGAGATACCGGACGATGGTGTTGGTATCAGGAAGACTTTTTGCTGGTCTTTTCACGGACCGCCACCTCCCACGCTTTATCTTTCATCTGCTTCATGGAAGCGCCCGGCTTGACGTTCCCGGCGTATTCGCTGAGCGAGCCAGCTGCGTTCCGTACCGGTTTTACCATGACGGTATCGTCCTCCACCTCGAAATAGACGGCATTGGCCTTGAGCTTATCCCGAATTTCCTTCGGGATCGTCACCTGCCCCTTCTGCGTGATTTTGACTGCTGCGGTCGTCATCTTACTTTACCCTTACCTTTCTAATTAGTATTACTTATTCTAATAGTAATACATTTTAAAGGTGTTGTCAATACACGACCTTCTGGCCACGGATTAAATATATCCTTCTCTCTATCACCTCTGCCGGAACAATCGAATCCATATCGCCTCCTGTTTGAAATTCCAATGCAGAAATTTTATCTTCAAAAATTCAGCGTGTTAACCTTTTCAGTATCTCAAAAAACTTTGGAAACGATATATTCACTGCCGAGGTGCCTTTAATTGTTGTTGTTCCCTTCGCAATCAATGCTGCAACTGAAAATGCCATTGCTATCCTGTGGTCTCCGTAGCTGTCTATGGATGCGCCTTTAAGGTTTGCATTCCCTTTGATGCTTATTCCATCGCTGAGTTCTTCTGCTTCTACGCCCATCTTTCTCATCTCGGTTGCCATTGCCTTTATCCTGTCGGATTCTTTAACCCTGAGTTCTTCTGCACCACGTATCTCTGTTACACCATCTGCCTGTGCAGCTGCAATGCAGAGTATCGGGAACTCATCGATGAGAGCAGGAATCTGCCCCTTTGTTATATTTACAGCCTTTAAGCCTTTGCCGCCTTTGCAGTGTATGTCAGCAACAGGCTCGCCTCCAAAAAGTGACGAGTTAAGAGAAATATCCCTTGTATTAGTTAATTCGATCTCTGCCCCCATTGTTTTAAGGACATCAAGCAGCCCTGTTCTTGTAGGATTTATGCCAACGCCTTTTATCGTTATATCTGAATCAGGTATCAGCAGTGAAGCGACAATAAAAAATGCCGCAGATGAAAAGTCGCCGGGCACATCCATATCTTTTGCCTTCAGTTCCTGCCCGCCTTTAATCTTTATTTTGAGCCCTTCAATATCAACCCTGACCCCAGAAGATGACAGCATCCGCTCTGTATGGTCGCGGGATTTTATAGGCTCCGATATCTCTGTTTCTCCGTCTGCATAGAGACCTGCAAGAAGCAGCGCTGATTTGACCTGCGCGCTTGCAACAGGCATATCATACTTTATCGATTTGAGTTTTCTGCCCCTTACCACTATTGGAGGATACCTGTCATTATCTCTTGCCATTATGTCAGCGCCCATCTGCCTCAATGGTGTTATGACCCTTCCCATAGGTCTTGACCTTAAGGAACTGTCGCCTGTGAGCACAGAAAGGAACGGATTGCCTGAAAGGACCCCTGAGAGAAGCCTTATTGTTGTTCCGGAGTTTCCGCAGTCAATTACATCTTCAGGTTCTTTTAACCCGTGAATGCCGTTGCCGTGAATTACCAGATCAGCAGAGCAGTAATGCAGTAGTGCAGTAGTATCTTTTCCTTTAGACTGCTGTTCTGCTGCTCTACTGGTCTGTTGCTCTATGTCTACTCCCAGCATCTTCATGGCATTCATTGTGCTCATTGTATCTTCAGCCCTGAGAAAATTCCTGACAATGCTTTTGCCTTTTGCTAAAGACGAGAGGATGACTGCTCTGTGAGATATGGATTTATCTGGAGGAGGAATGATTTCGCCTTTTAATCTTTTTGCCTTTTTTAATTCAATCCTATCTGACATCTTCCCTCAGCGCCTTGGCTTTTTTAAATTCCTTTTCAATAGCCTCAGAATCTGATTCCTTTAAGTAACCGCTGAGGCTGTCGAGATTTTTTTTAAAAAGCTCTATGAACTCAAGAATATTCTCTCTGTTCATCAGGGATATATCTCGCCATAATTCAGGGGAGCTTGCCGCAATCCGGGTTGTGTCTTTAAACCCCTGGCCTGCAAATTTAAGATAGGAGTTGTTTGCATCAGCCACTGTATTGACGATTGCGTAGGCAATAATATGAGGGAGGTGGCTTACGGCAGCGTATATCCTGTCATGCTCCTCTGGATCCATGGCAGAAACTGCTGCGCCGAGCGACTCCCATAACGCGGTGATTTTTTTTAGAGCAGCCTTATCCGTCTTTTCCGTTGGTGTTAATATGCACCTTGCGCCTGAAAATAAATCTGCTGTTGCTGTGTCTATCCCTGTTCTGTCGCTTCCTGCTATCGGGTGGCCTCCTACGAAACTTACGCCTTCAGGCATCAGGGCTTCCATATCCATGACAAGTTTTCCTTTGATGCTTCCGACATCTGTTACAATTGCGCCTTTTTTAAATGAGCCATTTATCTTTCTGGCAGTTTCTGTAAAACAGCCGACAGGAATGGCGAATAAAACGAGGTCAGAGTCAGCGCATGCCTTTGATGCGTCAACCTCAAAAGAATCAATTATTTTCATCTCCGTTGCTTTTTTGAGGTTGTTTTCTTTTCTACCGCAGCCTATGATGTGACTGCATAGCCCTCTTTTCTTCATGGCAAGGGCAAATGATGCCCCGATTAAACCTACGCCGAGAATAGTGACTTTATTGAAAATCGGTTTTGTCATAGAAATTAAAATATAAATTCCATAATTTTGAATTTTTAATTTTGTCCCGAATAAATCGGGATGAATTTTAGAATCATATCTCTCTTCCAACAGCCTTGGCTATCAGTTTTAATTCAGACATCAATTTTTTGAATGCATCGGGTTTTAATGACTGCTCTCCGTCTGACATTGCATTCTCAGGGTTCGTATGAACTTCTATGAGAAGGCCATCTGCTCCGACTGCAACAGCAGCCTTTGCCATAGGAGCAACCAGATCCCATTTGCCGACGCCGTGGCTCGGGTCAACTACAACAGGCAGATGCGTTTTTTGTTTCAGTACAGGCACAGCGCTGAGGTCAAGGGTGTTTCTTGTTGCCGTTTCAAATGTCCTTATGCCTCTTTCGCATAGTATAACTTCCTGATTGCCCTTTGACATTACATACTCTGCTGCCATAAGCCATTCCTTGATTGTGGCTGAAAGCCCTCTCTTGAGAAGAACCGGTTTATTGCACATTCCGACCTCAAGGAGCAGCCTGAAATTCTGCATATTCCTTGCACCTATCTGAATTATGTCTGTATATTGCAGTATTGTCTCCAGATCTCTTGGATCCATTATCTCTGTGACAACAGGCAGCCCTGTTTTCCTGCTCGCCTCGGCAAGGTACTGAAGCCCTTCCTCTCCAAGGCCCTGAAATGAATAGGGCGATGTCCTTGGTTTATAAGCGCCTCCTCTTATAAACGAAGCCCCTGCTGCTTTAACCTTCTCGGCTATGTTTATCATTATGGTTCTGTTTTCAACAGCACACGGCCCTGCAATAACAGGTATTTTTTTGCCTCCGATAACTTTCCCTTTGACTTTTATTATCGTGTTCTGGGACTTGAAATCCCTGCTTGCAAGTTTATACGGTTTGAGGATTCTCACCACATCCTCAACACCTTTCATAACCCGAACAGCATTCTCTTCTTCCTCTGTTATCCTTGATGTATCGCCTATGACGCCTATAACTGTTTTTTCGGTGCCTCTTGAGATAGTTGCCTTCAGCCCTTTGCCTTCAAGTTTTTTGAGCAGGTGGGTGATGTTTTTTTCAGTAGCCTTCCGGTTTAAAACTATTATGTCCATTTATTCCTCCAATAAATGCCGTGAAGCGTTAAGCGTGATAAGTAATTCTTTAACTCATTACGCATTACTGATTACGCATAACGGTTTTCATTGCTTTTATAAATCTCTTATTTTCCTCAGGCAGACCTATGGTCACCCGTATTGCATCAGTCCCCATGGGCCTGACAATAACTCCATTATGAAGAAGTTTTTTATAAATATTCATTGAATCGGCAACAGGCATATAAATGAAATTTGCCTCTGTGGGCACATGTCTT
>JAZDJF010000183.1:0-6041 GCA_043804165.1 Nitrospirota bacterium | reverse complement strand
TGCGCTCTGGCCTTTTTCAACGCTTGGCTGGCCTGAACCAACTGATGATTTAAAGAAATTTTATCCGACGAGTGTTCTGGTAACTGCCTTTGATATCCTGTTTTTCTGGGTTGCGCGTATGATAATGATGGGACTTAAGTTTATGGAAGACGCGCCTTTCAGGGATGTGTATATACATGCGATTATCAGGGATGCGTCAGGGCAGAAGATGTCAAAGTCAAAAGGCAATGTTATTGACCCTTTGATAATGATAGATAAATACGGCACAGATGCATTCAGGTTTACTCTGTGCGCATTTGCGGCGCAGGGCAGGGACATCAGATTCTCAGAGGAGAGGGTTGAGGGATACAGGCATTTTGTGAACAAGCTGTGGAATGCAGCAAGATTTATAATGATGAATGTGAATGCGGTCAGCAGTCATCAGTCAGCAGTCATCAGTCAACGACCAGAAAATCTTGACCTGTCCAGCAGGTGGATACTGAGCAGGCTGGCTGGGACTGCAGGTGAAATAAACGCAGCGCTTGAAGAATATAGATTTAATGATGCAGCAAACAGCATCTATCATTTTGTATGGCATGAGTTCTGCGACTGGTATATTGAGATGTCAAAGACTGAAATAAGCAATCCGAAATCAACGGCCGGAGTTATGCAGTGCCTGCTTTATACACTTGAAATATCCTTGAGGCTTCTTCATCCGTTCATGCCTTTTGTGACAGAAGAGATATGGCAGAATTTGCCCCCCCACCCATCCCTCCCCCTCGAGGGGGGAGGGCAAGGGAGGGGGTGGAAACTCCCAACTCCCAACCCCCAATTCCGAACTAAGAGCATTGTTATTTCTGATTATCCTCAATCGCTTCCAAGAGACTCTCAGGCAGAAACAGAGATGTCTTATGTTATAGAGGCGATAACAGGCATAAGGACTATCAGGGGCGAACTGAATATCTCTCCTTCTGTTGAGGTAAACGTATTAATAAAGACCTTTTCTGGTGAAGTGTCAGGTATTCTCAGAGCCAATCTGCGTTACATTAAAAAGCTCTCCAGGGCAGCGGATGTAACAATTGGAGAGGATATAAAAAAGCCTGCTGATTCTGCAGTATGCGTTAAGGATTTCATGGAAGTATACATCCCGATTAAAGGGCTTTTGAATATTGACGCGGAAATTGATAAACTTATAAAGGAATCAAGAAAGGTTGAGGAGGCGATGGCTTTCATTGACAGAAAATTGATGAATGAGGCTTTTCTGAAAAAAGCGCCTGAGGATGTAGTTGAAAAGGAGAAAGCAAAGCACAGTGAGCTTGCCGTAAAGAGGGAAAGGATAGAGGAGAACATTAACAAACTTAAAGCAGCAAGGGGGGTAATATGACAGCAAAGAGCAGAGAGATAATCAAAGAGAAGGATGTTGAGATAATTGAGGCTGAATCCGTAAATATAAAACAGAGTTCTGTAAGGGCTGTTGATGGCGGGCATATTGAGATGCAGCAGGTAGGAGCCCTGAGCATTGACGGCGACAGGATTGAAGTTACGCAGGGCGCTGCCTGTATTATCAGAGGCAATGACGTGAGCCTGAACCAGAGCATAAGCGCGGTAACTACAGGGAACAATGTATCGCTTAATTTCTCCCTGTCTCCCATGGTAGTATCAAAAGAGGAAGCGGTTTCCAATAAGAGCGCAGTCGGTGTTATGGCTGCTATGAATATCAAGGTTAAGAACAGCGCATCTGTCCTGATGATTGCCAATAACGTTGAAGGCAATGTAACCACACTCTTTGACTGGCGCGCGGCTGTTGCCATGGGGGCTGTTTTTGGAGGCGTGTGGGGACTCTTTTCTCTGTTCAGGAAGAGATAGGATATGAAGATACCACACAGCGTCAGAGAAATAATCCGCATAGCGATTGAAGAGGATATAGGAAACGGCGATATTACGACTGCATTTCTTATACCTGAAGACAGCGAATCAAGGGCATTAATAATAGCGAAAGGCAATTTTGTTGTTGCCGGCATCCCTTTCGTAAAAGAAGTTTTTAGCTTTTTAGACCGGGAAGTGAGATTTAATGTTTTTATCAATGACGGCTCCAAGGTGATGAAAGGAGATGTTATCGCTGAGGTCTCAGGAAGGACGAAGGTCCTGCTTTCAGGGGAAAGGGTCAGCCTCAATATACTTCAGCGCCTATCAGGCATAGCAACGATTACAGATATGTTTGTGGAAAAAGTGAAGGGGCTGCATGCAAAGATTGTGGATACAAGGAAGACAACACCGGGTCTCAGGTTCATGGAAAAGTATGCTGTGAGGCTCGGAGGAGGGAACAATCACAGATTCGGGCTTTTTGACGGCATATTAATAAAGGACAACCACATCGAGGCTGTCGGAAGCATAACAGAGGCGCTGCGTCTTGCAAGTGAAGGGCATCATCTTGCAAAGATTGAGGTCGAGGTGGAAAACCTCAATGACCTGAAAGAGGCTGTAGAAGGAGGTGCTGACATTGTGATGCTTGACAACATGTCTATCCAGGATATGAAAGAGGCTGTAAATATTGTCCGCACCTCGAAGAAAGATGTAACCCTTGAGGCGTCAGGGAATGTCAGTCTTGACAATGTCAGAGAGGTTGCAGAGACAGGCGTGGATTTAATCTCAATAGGCGCCTTAACTCATTCAGCAACCGCAGTTGATATAAGCATGAAGATAGTGAGGTAACCCGATTTTTTAAGGGAATAGGGCTGTGTTTTTCAGCCCTTCGGTTTCCTTAAACCCCATCATGATATTCATGTTGTGCACTGCCTGCCCTGCTGCGCCCTTCATCAAGTTGTCAATTGCAGTGACAATGATGAGGGTGTTTGTCCTTTTGTTTACAGCAAGCCCGATGTCGCAGAGGTTTGTCCCTCGGACATTTTTTACATTTGGGAATTTGCCTTCAACAAGCGCCCTTATAAACGGCTCTTTTGCAAAGACCTTTTTGTAAGTATCAAGAATCGCTTTTGTGTCTGTATTCTTTTTTAATTTTGCGTAGATTGTTGTGAGTATCCCCCTGTCATAAGGCCCAAGATGAGGCGTGAAATTAACCTTTACATCTTTATTAGCTATGGCAGAGAGTTCCTGCTCTATCTCAGGCGTGTGCCTGTGTGATGCAACTGCATATGCCTTGAAACCTTCATTGATTTCACAGAATGAGAACGCGATATCAGCGTTTCTCCCTGCGCCTGTTGTTCCTGATGTTGAATCTATAACGATAGAATCTGCATCTATGAGACGGGTCTTTATAGCAGGATAAAGTCCGAGGATTGCGCCTGTTGGATAGCAGCCGGGGTTTGCTATGAGGGATGATTTCGCAATTTTCGCCCTGTACAGTTCAGGCAGGCCATATACAGCCCTTTTCAGTGTTCCGTGAAATTTGTGCGGAGTCTTATACCACTCCTCGTATATTTCAGTAGACCTTAGCCTGTAATCAGCGGAGAGGTCTATAACCTTTCCCCCGTGCCTGAAGAAAAAATCCACCGCACTCTGCGAGGCGGCATGCGGCAATGCAAGAAAAAAGATGTCAGCCTTTTTCAGAAGTTTTTCTCTGTCTAATGGTTCGTATGTCAGATTTGAGTGATTGCTAAGATGAGGGAATAAATCGCTTACGGTTTTGCCTGATGATTTTTCTGAGGTTACGGCAGTTATTTTGACACAGGGGTGGTTTGAAAGAAGGCGGATAAGTTCGCCTCCTGTATAACCGCTGCCTCCGCAAATAGCTATCTTTAGCATTTGAAACCGTAATGTGTAATACGTAATGAGTTATGCGTAAAACATGAAAATTTTTCTGGAAATTCTTTAAACTTATTACGCATTACCCATCACGCATCACGATAGTTGTTTATCTCTTCGAGAACTGGAATCTCTTTCTTGCGCCCTTTTGCCCGTATTTCTTTCTCTCTGTTTCTCTGGGGTCTCTCGTTAGGAAGCCTTCCTTCTTAAGTTTCAGCCTGAGGTCGTTGTCTATTGAGAGTATTGCCCGTGAAATTCCGTGCCTGAGCGCTCCTGCCTGTCCTGAAAGGCCGCCGCCTACAACTGTTGCGGTTATATTGTATTTCCCTGACATCCCTGTAAGCTCAAGGGGCTGTCTTATCATCATCCGCAGTGTCTCGCGGGCGAAATAAGAGTCAAGAGGTTTTTCATTTACAACTATACGGCCGTTGCCGGGATGCATGCTCACCCTTGCAATAGAGGACTTCCTGCGTCCTGTAGCATTGTATTTGATTTCAGCCATTTAAAACTCCTTATATTGTAAGATTTCAGGTTTCTGGGCAGCGTGCGGATGTGCGCTTCCTTTATACACCTTGAGTTTTTTGAGCATTGCCCTTCCGAGTCTGTTTTTAGGAAGCATTCCCCAGACAGCATCGCTTATAACCTTTTGGGGTTCTTTGGAAAGACGTTCTCTGAGTGTCCTGGCTTTTATGCCGCCAGGGTAGCCTGAGTGATGGTAATAAATTTTATCGTCAAGCTTTTTGCCTGTAGTCCTGACCTTTTCGGCATTCACGACAATTACAAAATCACCTGTGTCTACATTCGGGGTAAATATAGCCTTGTTTTTACCGCGCAGGCAGACAGCAATTTTTACAGCAAGCCTTCCGAGGACTGCGTCTTTGGCATCCACGAGATACCACTTATACTCAATATCAGTTTTTTTAGCAAACCTGGTTTTCATTTACGCACCTTCCATTAATGTTCTTTAAAAGAATTTTCTTAAAGTTCAGTCCGCATGGACATAAAGAATTAGACATAATAATAGAAATGCCTATAAATTGTCAATATTTTTACAGATAGATGTATCTCCGTATAAAAATGCGGTCTTAAACTGCTATAGGAATTTGATTTTTGAATTCAGATGCAAGTAGTTAAACGAGGTGGAATGGCTGTTAATTGACACTCTTTGTCAATATATGATATTTTTAAAACAGGAAAATGTCTGATAAAGCAGCGATAATAAAAGAAGCCCAGAAGTTTCTTGCAAGGGGACAGATAGATAAGGCAATTGCTGAATGGGAAAAACTTATAAAGGAATCCCCTGATGCAAATACTTATAATACTGTCGGAGACCTCTACCTCAAAAAAGGCGACAAGACTCTTGCTGTAGATTCCTTTCATAAAGCAGCGCGTTTCTTCAGGGATGAAGGTTTTTCTCTGAAGGCGCTGGCCATTTACAAGAAGATATTGAATATTGACACTTCAAACACGTCTGCCTTATATGCTCTTGGAGAGTTAACCGAGGAAAAAGGGCTGACAACCGATGCCACAAAGTATTATCTTGCCAGCGCTGATATCCTTTCCAAGGAAGGGAAAAAAGATGAATTATTAAAGGCGTATGACAAGATCCTGAGCCTCTCTCCGTCTAACATCCCTTTGAGGAATAAGGTGGCGGAGATTTTCAAAAAGGAAGGGCTCCAGATTGAGGCTGCAAAAGAGTACCTGCATATAGCGAGGTTATATGATGAGAAAGATGATGTCAACAATGCAGAAATGTATTATAAAAAATCCATGGACCTCCAGCCCAACAATAATGAGGCTTTGTTTGGGCTGAGTTCAATATACGAGAAAACAGGCAATCCAAGGCAGGCTCAGGAATATCTGAAGAAGGCGGTTGAACTTGCTCCGTCAAATACCGAATTAATCTTGAAATATGCAGAGTCTCTGGTTAAGGCAAAGTCTTTTTCAGAGGCAATGCAATACATATCAAAGATTACCGAAATAGAACCTTCAAATACTGCAGCAAGGAAACTTCTTGGTGAGATGTATGCGGAGAGCGGGGATAAGCAAAAGGCATGGGAAGAATACAAGGTGATTATAGACGAGATAATATTTAATGGAAAACTTGATGAAGCCATAAATATCCTGACAATGTTCATAGATACAGAACCTGTAGAGACGAGAAAAAAGCTTGTGGCGCTGTATAAACAGAAGAACGATTATGAATCGGCTTTTGCGGAACTTGTTTCTTTAGGCGATGCTTTCATTTTTTCAGAAGAAAGAATGCCGAAGGAGGCTTTGGAGTGTTATAAGGAGGCATC
>JAZDJF010000182.1:0-16406 GCA_043804165.1 Nitrospirota bacterium | reverse complement strand
TCTGGTATACTTTGACACGGAAGAGGTCGGCGGTTCGAGACCGCCCGGGCCTACCATTTATTAAAAATGAGATTTATCGCAGACCTTCACATGCATTCAAGATATTCCCGCGCAACAAGCAGGGATATGACTCTTGAAAATCTCTGGAAATGGTCACAGCTAAAGGGCATAACGGTTCTTGGGACAGGCGACTTTACTCACCCGCAGTGGCTGAATGAGATTAAGGAAAAGCTGGACAACTGCGGAAACGGTTTGTTCAGGTTGAAAAAGAAATACCGGCTTAATGACATCCCCGCATCATGCTCATCTGAGATGTTTTTCATGCTTACAGCAGAGATAAGCTGCATTTACAGCAAAAACGGAAGATTAAGAAAGATACACAGTATTGTTTTGGCGCCTGACTTTAATGCAGCGGAAAAGATTAATTCAAAACTCTCAAAGATAGGTAATTTGTCAGCGGACGGAAGGCCCATTCTCGGACTTGATGCAAAGGAACTTCTGAGGATTGTCCTTGAGACATCGGAAGATGTAATGCTTATTCCGGCGCATGCGTGGACGCCTCATTTTTCAGTTTTTGGCGCAGCTTCGGGTTTTGATTCTCTTGAGGAGTGTTTTGAAGAACTAACGCCGCATGTTTATGCGATAGAGACAGGGCTTTCCTCCGACCCACAGATGAACTGGAGGCTGTCATGCCTTGACAGGATTACATTAACATCACACTCTGATGCACATTCACCCCAGAAGATAGGAAGAGAGGCTAATATTCTGGATACAGATGTCTCATACACGGCAATCACAAATGCAATGAAAAAGAGAGGCGGTTTTACAGGCACAATAGAATTTTTTCCCGAAGAGGGGAAATACCATTATGACGGCCACAGGATATGCGGTGTGAGCCTTTCGCCTGAAGAGACGATTAAGAACAATTATTTATGTCCTGTATGCGGGAAAAAAGTGACAATAGGAGTTATGCACAGGGTAGATAAGCTTGCTGACAGGAAAAACGGATTCAAACCTGAAAATGCCCCTGCTTTTTATTCCGTTATCCCGCTCGCTGAGATTATTTCTGAGACATTGAAAGTAGGTGTTAACAGCAAGGCTGTTAGAAATGAGTATTTTAAACTGCTTGAAAATCTCGGCAATGAATTTAAGATACTCATGGACTGTACAGTAGAGGAGATTAAAAGCGCAGGCACTCCTCAGCTTGCAGAGGCAATATCACGGATGAGAAAAGGAAAGGTAAGCATAGCGCCCGGTTTTGATGGTGAGTACGGCAAGATAAAGATATTTGAGGAAGTTGAAAGGAAGAAACCAAAAGGGCAGGCAAGGTTGTTTTAACTCCACAGCAAAAACCGCTCAAAGACAGTTCCCCCTGTCCTTGTGATATTAAGACTGTAAAGATATCCTTTTTTTGTGCTAAATTATCTGGGATGGACAAGATTCCTACAATATGCCCTTACTGTGGATGCGGCTGTGGGCTTTATCTCCACGTAGAAGAAGGCAATATCACCGGTGTTTCGCCCGTCAGACATCATCCTGTAAACAAAGGCGCTCTTTGTGTAAAAGGCTGGAATTCTTTTGAGTTTATACAGCACCCTGAAAGACTTAAATATCCCCTTATTAAAGAGAATGGCATATTCAGAAAGGCATCGTGGAATGAAGCAATAGGTCTGGTAGCCGACAGACTTACAGACATTAAAAAGTCATGCGGTTCTGATTCCATAGGGGTAATGAGTTCTGCAAAGTGCACAAATGAAGAAAATTACCTGATGATGAAATTTGCCAGAGCAGTAATCGGAACCAATAACATTGACAATTGCGCAAGGCTCTGTCATTCATCAACTGCAGGAGGGCTTGCCGTGGCATTTGGTTCAGGCGCAATGACAAACTCTATCAGTGAAATAGCAGATGCAAAGGTTCTCTTTGTAATAGGCTCAAATACAACAGAGCAGCATCCTATGATAGGAATGCATATGCTCAATGCAGTTGATAAAGGCGCAATACTGATTGTTGCAGACCCGAGAAAGACGCAGATTTCAGAGTTTGCGCATATTCATTTAAGACATAAATGCGGGACTGATGTAGTACTGCTTAACAGCATGATGAATGTGATAATAAATGAAGGGCTTGTAGATATACCGTTTATAAAACGAAGGACAGAAAAATTTGACGCCTTTGAAAAGGTTGTAAAGAAGTATCCGCCGGATACTTCCGAGAAGATAACAGGTGTCCCTGCGCAGGATATCAGGAAAGCTGCACGGGTTTATGCAACAGAAAAAAGGGCAATGCTTTTCTATTCGATGGGAATAACACAACATATAACGGGTGTTGACAATGTCCGCTCATGTGCAAACCTCTGTATGCTTACCGCACACATAGGCCAGCCTATGACAGGATTGAATCCTCTCAGGGGACAGAATAATGTGCAGGGTGCATGTGATATGGGAGCGCTTCCTGATGTTTATTCAGGATATCAGAAGGTCTCAGAACCTTCTGCCAGGAGAAAATTTGAACATGCATGGAGGAGAAAACTTCCATCAAGACCAGGACTTACACTAACAGAAATGTTTGATTCTGTTTTGAAAGGGCAGATGAAGGCAATGTATATTATGGGCGAGAACCCTTTAATATCAGACCCTGATTCATCTCTTGTAAGAGAGGCGCTCGGGAGACTGGAATTCCTTGTTGTTCAGGATATATTTATGTCTGATACCGCAGAATTTGCCCACGTCGTTCTGCCTGCCGTCACATTTGCAGAAAAAGACGGAACTTTTACTAATACAGAAAGAAGGGTGCAGAAGATAAGAAGGGCAATACGTCCAATATACGGCGCCATGCCAGACTGGAGGATTATATCCGAGATTTCTAAAAAAATGGGATATAACATGGAATACAGGGCAACACATGAGATAATGGAAGAAGTTGCGATTCTTACGCCCTCATACAGGGGTGTCCTGCATCACAGGCTTGACAGCAATTTTGGCTTGCAATGGCCATGTCCTGACCCGAATCACCCTGGCACACCATTTATGCACAGGAAAAAATTTGCAAAAGGTCTTGGGACATTTATGCCTGCTGATTATATACCGCCGGCAGAAACCACAGACAAAAAGTTCCCTTTTCTACTTACAACCGGAAGGATGTATTTTCACTATCACACCGGCACAATGTGCCGCCGCACATCCACACTTGAAAGGGAATATCCCGAATGTTATGCAGAGATAAATCCAAAGGATGCAGATTTACTGAAGATAAAACACGATTCAATGATGAAGGTTTCATCAAGGCGTGGCACAATTGTAGTCAGTGCCTGCGTGACAGATAAGGTTCCAGAAGGCACGGTATTCATCCCATTCCATTTCAGAGAGGCAGCTGTAAACCTGCTCACGAATCCTGCGCTTGACCCGTTGGCAAAGACACCTGAATACAAGGTCTGCGCTATAAGGATTGAGCCGGTGAAATCTAAAAAATCATTATGCAAGAAGAAATAATGAGAGATTGAATATATGAAAAAAGATTTGGTGCTGGAAAAGAGCAATTTATCTTATTGGCTGAGACAGTTAAGGAAAGAGATGTCTTTGATCGGACCTATGGAAGGCGAGAATGACGATATCGTTTTTAAGGCTGTTGAGAATATCCATGAAATGGTCCTTGACTGCCCAGCCTTAATCCCTTCTCCGAAAGAATTTCTTTTTCCACAAAAAGAGGATATGTTCAAATTCTCTAAAGAAAAGGTAGAAAATTTAAGGGATAAGAAAAAGAGATTAATCTTTGGAGTGAGGTCATGTGATATTTCAGCAATTGGACTCCTTGACAGATTCTATGGCGGAAAGTTTATCGATGACTATTACATGTCAAGGAGGAAAAATACAGTATTTATCTCGATAGGCTGTAATAATCCTGACCCAACCTGTTTCTGCATGGGACTTGGAAGCGGACCTTTTCTCAGTTCAGGATTTGATATCCAGTTTTCAGATTTGGGCAACCGATACCTTGTGGAGATAGGTTCTAAAAATGGATTGGATATCATAAAAAATTTCAGCCACCTTTTTTCACGACCCCAAAAATCTGATTATGATGACCAGTATGAAGTAATGTTAAGTTCTCAATCAAGATTTGAAAAGAGGATAAATCTCGAAAATGCAAAGCAGAAGATACTTTCAGGCAAGATTGACGATTCTTTCTGGGAAGGAGTTGCGCTGAGATGTTTTGAATGCGGCGGCTGTGTTTATGAGTGTCCGCTCTGCACATGCTTTAACGTGATAGACAGGAAAAACTCATCAACAGAAGGCGTTAGATTAAGAAATTGGGACACATGTATGTTCAGAGGGTTCACAAAGATGGCAGGCAATGTCTGGCCTGCAGAGAAAAAGGTTATGAGGATAAAACGCTGGTATTTCCATAAACTTCTTTATTATCCTGAGCAATTTAATAGGTTCGGCTGTGTTGGCTGCGGCAGGTGCACAGTCACATGTCCTGGCAGGATTGATATAGCAACAATAGCATTCAGGCTCGGTATAGGCGATAGAAGGCGTAAGGGGAGATGAGATACTATGGACAAAATTGATGAGATATATCTTCCTGCAAAGGCTAAGACGGTAGATGTTATTGAGATGAACTCTGATGTCAAACTATTCAGGATTGTTCCGGAAAAAACATTTAAATATAAACCGGGACAGTTTCTTATGGTTTCTTTATGGGGAGTTGGTGAAGTGCCGATATCAATAACATCAACACATGGTGTTCAGGAATATATTGAACTCTGTATCAAACGTGTTGGTTTTGTCACATCTGCCATACACTCTATAAAATCAGGAGATGAGATTGGCATAAGGGGACCATTTGGAAATTCCTTTTCTATCGATAACGCAAAGGGCAGGGACATTTTATTTGTGGCTGGCGGCATGGGTATCGCACCTTTACGTTCTTTGATAAACGAGGTTATAAAAAATAAAAAAGATTTTAGAAAAATTGAAATGATTTACGGTTCGCGGACTCCATCGGATATTTTGTTTATGAATGACATTAACACATGGCAGAAAAAAGGCATGAATGTAACCCTTACTGTTGAAAAGAAAGATAAAGGATGGAAGGCTAATACAGGCATTGTTACAGAGCACCTGAATAAGTCCCGGATTTCGTTTAAGAGCGCCTATGCATTTGTTTGTGGCCCGCATATCATGATAGAGGCGGTGATGAGAGACCTTTTTTCCATGTGTATGCGTGAAGAAAATATCGTCACAACTTTAGAGGCGCACATGAAATGTGGTGTTGGCAAGTGCGGGCACTGCTATGCAGATGGAAAATATATCTGCACAGACGGCCCTGTCTTTTCATATAAAGAGATAAAACAATGCAATCTTAATAGTCCTTAATGGGTTTATATCATAACATCGCAGCAGTCGGGGTGAAGGCGCTTGTAGCGGCAACTCTTGCCTGCCTTATGACAGCCGCAGTTGCAGGGGCGTTTTTTAACGAGAGTTCCATACTCCTTGGCAGGTGATTTAAGTCTCTCTTTTCCATGGACATACTTCATTCTGTCGTAGACTCGTAGAGATGTCTTCCTTAAAGGTAGTTGTTTTAGCTAAAATCAAATATAGATATGGCAAATATCACACCTAAAAGACTTTTCTATGCAGCCATTGTTGTTTTATGGGTTGCTACAACTGCTCTCCTTTTATTCAGGCATTACGGATTAAATCAGGCTGCGCATTATGCTGTGAATAAAGAAATTTTCCCTGAAGAACTGTACAAAGGACAATGGATGGGACTTTATTATAAGGGTGAAAAAACAGGTTACTCTTACAGGAAAGTTGAAAAGATGGCTGATGGATATAAAATTTCAGAACAGATGAAGATGAGGCTCAATGTTATGAATGTCCTGAAAGATATAGAGACATTTACCGGTGCATATCTTGATTCTGATTTAAAACTTAAATCTTTTGACTTTATGCTCAACTCTGATATGACTATGAATATCAAGGGAAGGGTGGATGGTAAGAATCTTAAGGTCTCTATGGAGACTGCCGGTACAAAATCTGAACAGGTGATTGCTTTAAAGGATGAGCCGTTTCTTAATCTCTTGGTGATTCCGAATATTCTTAAGGAGGGAATTAAACTTGGCAGAAAACTCAGCATGACTATTATTGATCCTATAACTATGACTCAGGAGCGCATTCTTGTTGAGGTGGAAGGGAAAGAGCGGATGATGTCAATGAATGTTATGCGTGAGGTCTTCAGGCTGAAAGGTTCGTTTAAGGGAATTGAATTTTCAGTATGGCTCACTGAAAAGGGAGAAGTTTTAAGGGAGGAAACTCCTCTGGGATTTGTATTGGTAAGAGAAACCGAAGCTGATGCAATGCAGACAGGGAAACCCTCAATGGATATTATTACGCAGGTTGCAGTGCCGTTTAATTTAAAACTCCCATACGATACAAAATATCTTAGGATAAAGCTTTCAGGAGTTGATTTGAAGAATCTTGAACTTGACGGCGGAAGGCAGAATCTTAGAGGAGATGTGCTTGAGATAAAGAAAGAAGATTTAAAGAAAGTGTCAGAGAATCAGAGCGTCAAAGCAGATGAAGAATATTTAAAGGATACTGTGTTTATCCAATCAAAAGATCCTAATGTTGTATCTCTGGCAAAGGAGATTGTAAGGGACGAGAATGGTATGCTTAAAAAGGCGAGGCTAATTTATGAGTGGGTTTACAGGAATATCAAAAAGACTCCGGCAATAACAATCCCGATGGCAGCAGAGGTTTTAAACTCAAGGAGGGGCGACTGTAATGAGCATACGACACTCTATACTGCTCTGGCGCGTGCAGCAGGAATACCAGCAAGGATTGCCCTTGGGCTTACGTATAAGGACGGCTATTTTTATTATCATGCATGGCCTGAGATATTTATAGGGCAGTGGATTGCGATTGACCCGACGCTCGGACAATTTCCGGCAGATGCAGCGCACATAAGGATTACAACAGGGGAGATAGATAAGCAGATGCAGATATTGTCTGTTATAGGCAAGATAAAGATTGAGGGGCTGGAGTATAGGTAGAAATTTGTCAAAACCCTGCCAGCAGTGAGCAGATAACGTTAATGGTAAAAAAAACGTGCAGCATTTGACTGCTAATTTTTCAGCATAGTGTTAACGGAAGTGCCCTATACAGTTTCATATTGAAGAATTTTTAACTGCTCAGGCTTTATTCTGGAGCTCAGATTAAGCATTTCAATGCCCACTACCTTGCCATCCGCATTAAAGTCCAGAATTACGCCGGGTTGGACTTCCTCGGATTCCATAATGGATGACTCATCCAGCCTGAAATACAGAGCATCGTTTTCTTTGTCTACCTTTAATCTCATCTTGCTTTAAATTATATACTATTAGGGGGCAGTTCTGCTAACGTTTGAGTGCTTAAGAAGTCCCCTTCGGGATTTGGGTGTTAATCACAAACACCCTGTTAGGCGATGGGCTGTCCTTCATTTTTTAGCCCTCACCTTCAGCCGTGGAATAAACATGGGTATCCTTTTCTTGTATTCAACATATTCTTTGCCAAGACGCTTCTCGAGTTCTGGTTCTTCAACTGTTTTCAATTCAAGCATATTAATCAGAATAAAAAATGGGGTGAATATAAAGACAAGAGAAACTGAGTTAAATAAAATACCAAGTCCAAACAGTAGAATAAACACACCAGTAAGCATAGGATTTCTAACATAGACATAGGGACCGGTAGTAACCAGCTTAGGTGGTGGGTTGAAAGGCACGGGCGTTCCCCTTACCATGATAAAATGCAGAACTGACCATAGTATTAGAAACAATCCTATAGCAAGAGTAGGCACAGCCAGAATGATATTCAATGATGCGGAAAGGAGTTTAGGAAACCCTAAAAATTTATCTACTTGAAGAGAAGCAACAATAAATAGCACTATAAGGGTAAAAAAGAAAGTTGCTCCTACAGGAGTAAGAAGATTTCGAATCTTACGGCTGCTTGTCGCCGCTTTATAGAAGATTTTAATCAATTTTTCACACCTCATAATATTTATTCATCTCCTTCTTTTATTTAGGGCAGCCTTTCGCCTAACTTGTTCATAAGCGTAACAGGTTCGTATATCCCCCTGTTTTAGGGGTTATAGACGAACCTATTACGGATTTATCGAATCTGGCTGAAAACCGGTAAGTCTTTACCGTTTCGACAAGGAGTGGATTATATTGAAATGCGATTGCGATGTTTGAAGAGTTTTTATTGCCTGTTATTACCCCATTATGAACTCCATGTATTAAAGGCGGAAAATTAGATTAATGATAGATTGTCAAACCCTGTGTTGTCAACAAAAATTTCCATAAATATCGTAAGATAAAAACTACTATGACAGGTTATCAAATTATTCTGCTGATAAGCTATATCCTTATTGCCCTCTTCGGCTACTGGCTCAAGTTTTTGAATCTGAGCCATCTGAGAAAATACGGTGATGTTGTGCCTGAAGAATTCAAGGATTATATAGATGCTCAATTATTGAAAAAGACAAGGGACTATACTTTAGAGCAGAGCCGCTTTGGATTCATAGAATCCATTTTAGGAAACATTCTTGTTCTTGTGTTTTTCTTCGGAGGATTGCTGAATATGTATAACTCATGGATTGTATCCTTCAATATGCTATTTGTTCTCTCCGGTGTGGTGTTCTTCCTTGCCCTGAGTTATGCAAATACAATTATTTCAATTCCCTTTGACCTTTACAGCACATTCAGGATTGAAAACAAGTACGGTTTTAACACAATGACATGGAAACTCTGGATAAGCGATTTCATAAAATCAACAATACTTTCCACAATATTGATTGGCATCACTACATCAGGCGCATTGTATCTCATGAAGGTAAGCCCTGATTTCTGGTGGTTTTTTGTATGGCTGTTCTTCCTTTTATTCAGCATCTTCATGATGTATATCTCTCCATATGTAATTGAACCGTTGTTCAATAAGTTTACGCCGATAGAGAATGAGGAGATTGAGAGTTCAATAAGGGACTTAATGAAAAAGGTCGGTATAAAGATAAGCAGGGTATTCCAAATTGATGCATCAAAGCGAAGCACACACACAAATGCATACTTTACAGGGATAGGAAAGGTAAAAAGGATCGTGCTTTATGACACGCTTTTGAAGAAGATGGAAAAGAGCGAGATTCTCTCTGTTCTTGCGCACGAGGCAGGGCACTGGAAGAAAAAACATGTCCTTAAGATGATTATTGTTGTAGAGGCAATGTCCCTGATAGGCATTTACATCTCATTCATGATGATAAAATCAGGAATCCTTCTAAGGATTTTCAGTATTCATAATGACACAGTCTTTGCGAGTCTTCTCATATTGGGTTTTATAGGAGGAATAGTATCTTTCCCGCTTAAGCCTGTATTCAGCTATTTTTCAAGAAGACATGAAAGGGAGGCTGACAGGTTTGCTGCTGACATGGCAGAGAATCCGGAGGCAATGGCAACATCATTGATAAAACTTTCAAAAGACAACCTCTCAAATCTCCATCCTCATCCGTTATATGCAAGTTTTTATTATTCCCATCCTCCTGTTGTTCAGAGGATAAGGGAGATAAGAGAACAGCAATGATAATCCTTGATAACATCTCCAAATCCTTTAACGCCACACATGCAGTAAGAAGTATTTCTTTAACTGTAAACACCGGTGAAATTTTTGGCATTGTGGGACCGAACAGGGCAGGAAAGACCACGACAATAAGGATGATGACAGGGCTTCTTACGCCTGATGAAGGAAAGATTATTATAGGAAAATACGACATCGTTAAAGAAGCAATAAACGCAAAATCAATCCTCGGTTATGTGCCTGACAAGGCATTTCTCTATGAGAAACTCACTGCAAGGGAATTCCTCATATTCATCTCATCAATATACAGCGTTCCAAAGAGCGAAGTAGTATCAAGATTAGATGAAATGCTTGAGCTATTCGGCATCAAGGATGTTGAGGATGATCTCATAGAGAGCTTTTCACAGGGGATGAGGCAGAGGCTCCTCTTTGCATCTGCTCTTATTCATGACCCTGAGGTGCTTCTGATAGATGAGCCCTTTATGGGGCTTGACCCATTCGGTATAAGGATGCTTAAGGGTGTTATCAAGGATTTAAGCTCAAAAGGCGTGACTATATTCCTCGCAACCCACAGCCTTCATATCGCAGAGGAACTATGCCACAGGGTAGGGTTCATTAACAAAGGCTCTATAATCTCAATAAAAACGAAGGGGGAAATAAAAGATATGGAAGGCGGATTGGAAGGGCTGTTTTTAAAGATGGGAAGTGAATGAAGATAGGGCAGGATATAGCATTCTCGCTCATTCTCGTCCCGATAAGATCGGGACTCCGAGGTTTTTGCCTCATTATTTTTTTGTATGCGAATTTATGGAATATCGGCAAAAAAATCCGCTCAAATACCATATCCTGCCCTATAACTTAAAAACTTATGTTTACATTGCTTATAAGACCCAAACTTCTTTCACTGAAAAACTCAGTAAGCACGAAGGTTGTGCTCAGAAGGTTTCCGTTCATAGCAATCGGGATCGGGTTCTGGTTTCTTTTTTATATCGGCACCTACAAAGTTCTAAGCTATGTGAGGGAGATTGAGTTTTTCGGAGAGATACTCTCAAGGAAACTCTTCTCAATGACATTCTTCAGCCTGCTTGGTTTTCTTATCCTGAGCAATATAATCACCGCAATCTCTTCTTTCTATCTATCAAAAGATATTCCGCTTCTCCTGTCAAAGCCTGTTGAAATCAGGGATATGTTGAGGCTGAAGACATTTGAGGCTTTTGTGAATTCATCATGGATGGTGCTTTCATTCATGCCGCCGGTATTTATTGCATACGGTATCAGCTATGGCGCTCCGGCAGGCTATTATCTTTTGGTTCTCGGATGTTTCCTTCTGTTCAGCTTAATAACAGCAGGCATTGGCATCACAATTGCGCACATACTCACAAGGCTTTTCCCTGCCAAAAGGGCAAGGAATGTGCTCCTTGGGATAGGCGTGTTTCTCTTTCTCTTGCTTTATTTTTTGATAAAGGGGCTTATCCCGCAGGACATAAGCACCCCTGAAGGATTTATAAATTCCATAATGTCATTCAAGACAGAATCACCAATGCTTCCAAGCTATTGGATTACGGAGGCGGTTTTCCCAATTCTGAAAAAAAGCGGCCTTAGTATTTTTTATCCGATAATTCTTCTGAGCAATGCTTTATTTTTTCTTCTTCTGTCCGAAATAGCCGGATTAAGGTTTTACAGAATGAATATGGAGAGGATTCAGCCGTCAGGCGAAAGGGTCAGGAGAGGGATTTTAGGAGGTTATTATCCTGAAATAAATACTGCAATGTTTTACAAGGACATAAAAACGTTCTTCAGAGACACAGGCCAGTGGTCTCAGGTTTTTATAATAGGCGCTCTCATAATGATTTATGTCTATAATTTCAAGTCCATCCCTATAAATGCACTTTTAGGTTTCCCATTCATAAGAGAAATTATGGTTCTTGTTAATCTGCTCTTATCAGGACTTGTGCTTTCTGCTGTTTCGGCGAGATTTATCTATGCATCCGTGAGCCTTGAAGGACAGGCGTTCTGGATTATAAGGACTTCTCCGGTTGATATGAACAGATTTATCCGGTCAAAGTTTCTCTATGGATTCATTCCGGTGACATTGCTAATGCTAATCCTTGTATTTCTCACAAATCTCGCTATGAATATCAAAGGGATTCTAATGTATCTGTCTCTCGGAACAGTCCTTATGCTCTGCACCTCTGTAAGCGGGCTCGGGACCGGTTTTGGCGCAATTTATCCAAAATTCAAGTATGAAAATATTGCCTCTGTTTCAATGAGCCTTGGCGGGATGGCATTCATGCTAATAGCCTTTAGCATTGTGATTGCAACATTATCCCTTGAGGCGTGGATTTTTTATGTTTATAGTCTGAAGGAAGCAATGGATATGTCAGAAAAGATTCAGATTGCCGTGAGCATAATTCTGGTTATCCTGATAAATGCCGTCGCCTTCTATCTGCCCATGAGAATCGGGAAAAAGAAGCTGCAAGAGCATACAGGGATTATTTAAGCCTCTCAAATTCCCTTTTAAAATGCTCCATTGTGTTGTCATCGTAAACGCAGAATTCAACAATTTCAAGTGAGGATTGAGGGTTTTTCCTGAGATAATCTGCTGATTCATTGACAAGAATCTTTGCGCACCTGTCTTTTGGAAATCCGAAAATGCCTGAGCTTATCGCAGGCATAGAAACGCTTTTTAATCCTTTTTCTGATGCAAGGCTTAATGTGGTGAGCACAGCATTCTTTAACTTATTGTCTTCATCGCCTTCACCCATTCTTGGGCCTACTGTATGTATCACAAATTTCGCCGGAAGTTTGCCTGCGCCTGTGATCACTGCTGTACCAACAGGTGTAAACCCAATCCTGTCGCTTTCATCCTGAATAATCTGCCCGCCCTTTCTGACAATCGCTCCTGCAACACCGCCTCCATGCTGGAGATGAGAGTTAGCTGCATTAACTATGGCATCTACATCTCTTTCAGTTATATCGCCCTGCACAAGACTCAGTTTTTTGCCGTTGATTTTGTGTTCTGTTATGAATTTCATGGCTATATTATATAGAACTTTATGGTATAATTTTAACATGTTAAAGAGAACACTTGCCCTTTTAACTTTCCTGTCTCTTTTCGTCTCAGCACCGCTTTTTTCTCAGGAGCAAAAGAAAGATGTGCTGGTCATTACAGTCAATGGTGTCATAAATCCTGCCTCTGCAGAATATGTGGGAAAGAGCATTAAGAGGGCTAATGAACAGAAACGTGAGGCTATTGTAATAGAGCTTGATACTCCGGGCGGTCTTGACACATCAATGCGGGATATTGTGAAAAACATAATCGGAAGTGAAGTCCCTGTGATTGTCTATGTCTCACCAAGCGGAGCAAGGGCAGCCTCAGCAGGTGTTTTTATAACCCTTGCAGCGCATGTTGCAGCCATGTCTCCGGGCACAAACATTGGTTCTGCGCATCCTGTCGGGGTAGGGGGAAAAATGGATAAGATAATGGCAGAAAAAGTTACGAATGATGCTGCCGCTTATATAAAATCACTCGCAGAAAGAACAGGAAGAAATGCCAAATGGGCTGAGGATGCTGTGAGGAAAAGCGTGTCTGCCACAGAAACAGAGGCATTAAAGGAAGGGATTATAGATATTGTGAGCAAAGACCTTAATACGCTTCTCTCAACCATTGACGGAAGAAAGGTAAAGACTGTTATGGGAGAGAAGATTTTGAAGACTGCAAATACAAATGTTGTCAGGGAAGAAATGAGCCTGAGACATAAGATTCTCAATGTTATTACAGATCCGAATGTCGCCTATATGCTTATGCTTCTCGGGTTTTACGGATTATTCTTTGAGCTGACAAATCCCGGTTCTATATTCCCGGGCGTAATGGGAGGAATATGCCTTATACTTGCATTCTATGCATTCCAGACATTGCCTGTGAACTATGCCGGTCTTCTGCTGATTATTCTCGCAATAATACTTTTTATACTTGAGATAAAGATAATTTCGCATGGCGTCTTAACCATAGGCGGCGTTATTGCGATGCTGCTCGGCTCGTTAATGTTATTTGAATCGCCGGGGCCATTTATGAAGCTGTCACTCTTTCTGATTCTTCCTGCTGTAATTGTAACGGCTCTGTTCTTTACTGTAGTTGTAGGTCTTGCATATAAGGCATACAAAAGGAAACCTGTGACAGGCTCTGAAGGGCTTATTGGATTGGAAGGGATTGCAAATACAGATATAACAAAAAGCAGTGGCATGGTATTATTACATGGTGAACTGTGGTCTGCATACTCTGATGAGACGATACCAAAAGGGGAGGTGGTAGTTGTTGAGGCTGTATCAGGATTAAGGGTAAAAGTAAGAAAACAGTGAACAGTGAATGAAAAAAGATACAAGATACAGGATGCATGATGCAGGATAAGATGTTCTTATCATGTATCGTGTATCTTGTATCATGCATCATTTAAAACTGACACTTTAAAAAAGGAGGGTAAAATGCCAGGGATACCAGCATCGTTTATGGGGATTTTGTTTGTAGTGTTTTTCATCCTTTATTTCCTTTTAAGTGCAATAAAGATATTGAAGGAATATGAAAGGGGAGTTGTCTTCAGGCTCGGAAGGGTAATTCCGGTAAAAGGGCCGGGGCTTATAATCATAATTCCTGTGGTTGATAAACTTGTCAGGGTGAGTCTCAGGACGGTTACCTTTGATGTCCCACCGCAGGATGTCATCACAAGGGATAATATCTCGGTCAAGGTGAATGCTGTTGTATACTTCAGGGTTATGGACCCTATAAAAGCGATAACAGCTGTGGAGGACTTTTATTACGCAACATCACAGATATCCCAGACGACTCTGAGGAGCATTCTCGGTCAGAGCCAGCTTGATGACCTCTTGGCAAAAAGAGAGGATATAAATGCAGAACTTCAGAAGGTGATAGACCAGCAGACAGAGCCGTGGGGGATAAAGGTTACTACAGTAGAAGTGAAGAATGTGGACCTCCCTGCAGAGATGCAAAGGGCGATAGCAAAACAGGCAGAGGCAGAGCGTGAAAGAAGGGCAAAAATCATACATGCGGAGGGAGAGTTCCAGGCAGCACAGAAGCTTGCTGATGCAGCGAAGATTATAGCAACAGAAAGTGGAGCGCTGCAGCTCAGATTTTTACAGACCCTTACAGAGATTGCCACAGAGAAGAATTCAACAATAATATTCCCTGTGCCTATAGACTTGATAAAACCATTTCTCGATAAAATGGGGAAATAAGAAGGGTTATGATCTTAAAGGAGATGCGTAATAGTAAAAATTAAGAACAGGATATGGCTGAGGCTGCTGATTCTGCTGGTAGTTATTGCAGGGTCAACGATAATCCTCTATCAGACAGGGGCGATTTCGTTTTTTCTGAATAAAGAGAGGGTGACCGAGTTTCTCAATTCGTTAGGCCCTCTCTCTTTTATAGGTTTTATAGTCCTACAGGCAGTTCAGGTTATTGCCGCTCCTATTCCAGGAGAGGTCACAGGCTTTATTGGCGGTTACCTTTATGGCATAGTCATTGGTATAGTGCTCTCTACAATCGGGTTAACCATCGGCTCATATATGGCATTTAGCCTGTCAAGATTTCTCGGAAGGCCTTTTATTGAGAAATTCATTAAAAAGGAAACGATAGATAGATATGATTATCTTCTTCATCGTCATAAGGGCGCTTTTCTTGTCTTTCTGTTGTTTCTTATACCGGGCTTTCCAAAGGATTCTCTATGTTATATCCTCGGGCTTGGGCATCTGACAACAAAGGAATTCCTAGTAATAAGTACAGTGGGCAGATTTGCCGGCACTGTCCTGCTGACGCTTGGGGGAAATTATATCCACAACCAGCAGTACTACAGATTTTTTATACTTCTGGGCGCTGCTGTTGTTGCGGTTTTTTTATCAATGGCATATAAAGACAAACTTGAAAGGCTTTTCCGAATATGGCATGTTATATCAAGAAGGAAAGCAAGAAGGGCAAAAAAAGACAAAGATTGAAACTGCTGCGATTTTAGTAAAGTGCCTTCATTTCATCTGTGTAAGTTCCATTTTCTTTATATATGCAAAAAGGCTTCTCAATTTTCATCTCTGTTCTTCCGTCTTTTATTGCCTCTACGAGCGCCATCTTTGCCTCTGTCATAAGATTTGAATGAACGAACCGCAGTCTTTTCGGTTCCATGTGTTTTTCCCTCAAGGCGTCAATAAGTTCCACAAGTCTTGACGGATGATAAATCATGCAGAGTCTGCCTTTTGACCTCAGAAGTGAGCACGATGCCTGTATTAAATCTGCAAGTTTTAGCTCTATTTCATGCCTTGCAATAGCCTTTTCATCTGTAGGGCTTATAAGTCCTGTCTTCTGGCGCCTGAACGGAGGGTTTGATACAACGAGATCAAAAGAGTTGGGAGTTAAAAGCGATGAGTTTAGAGTGGTTTTATTTTCAGAGTGAAAATCTCCGAGTTTGAATTTCTTTATGTCTGTCCTGATTACCCTTACTCTTTTTTCAACTTTGTTAAGAGTGATATTCTTTTCTGCAAGCCCGGCAAGGCTGTTCTGAATTTCGATGAGGGCAACCTCTGAATCATGATATTTTTTCGCCAGCAGGATTCCTACAATGCCGGAGCCTGCTCCCAGATCGGCAATCCTATATGCTCTTCGCAGGTTTACAAATGAGTAAAGAAGGAGCGCATCTACAGAAAACCTGTAACCTTTCTTATTCTGATAAAGTTTTATATCGCGTATGGTGTCTAATGTGAGGTTCATAAAGTAAGAATATCCTGTACGTTATTGTTTTTCTA
>JAZDJF010000181.1:0-2623 GCA_043804165.1 Nitrospirota bacterium | reverse complement strand
TCAAGCGTCTCCTGATGCGGATGCCCAAAGGAGTTGTCCCTTCCCGCGCTTATCACTGCAATCTCAGGAGATGTTACATCATAGAATGGTTTATACGCTGATGCCCTTCCGCCATGATGCGGGACTTTGAGAACATCACTCTTAAGCCATTTGCCAAGATGGATTATATCCTCTTCAGCCTCCTCTTCAATATCTCCTGTGAATAAAAATGTTTTCTTTCTGCCTTCTATCTTTAATACCAATGAACTGTTATTCCCGCCGTTATCGCTGTCGCCGCTCATGGTATAAAATTCCTTATACGGATGAAGCACGTATATCTTATACTCTCTGCCTTCAATCACATCGCCCCTCTCAAGAATCCTGCGAACTATACCCGTACTGTTTCCTTCCGGATAAATAATGCGTCCGCTGTCCCACATCTCTTTAACCTTAAAACGTGCCTTGAGATAATCTGTTCCTCCCGCATGGTCAGAATCTGCATGTGAAAGAACAAGGGCGTCTATCTTTTTCATGCCGAGGTATTTCAAAAACGCAGCCGCTTCGCGCCCGCTTTTCCCTGTATCCATCACAACAACCTTTTTATCAGGAAGTTCAACGACTGCTCCGTCCCCCTGCCCGACATCAAGATAAGTGATTCCCATTTCCCCGCCTCTTAAAAAGATATGCGCTGACAAATAGACTATCATCAGGAGAGTAGTGATTACAGGAACCAGTCTTTTCTTGCTTACGAAAAAATAAAAAACAAATCCCGCGTAAAAGATTATTACTGCAAACAGGGGGAATGCAGGAATCTTTATATCTGAAAACGGTAATCCCGCTGTAAACCTCACGAGATAAACAGCAATATCAGCTACTATCTTTACCAGAGAGCCGAATATATAATGTCCTGTAAAAAGAAATACAAAAGACGATAACAGCGACAGCGGCAAGAGCACAAAGCCTATCAGCGGCGTGATTAATAGATTTGACAGCGGAGATATAACCGAAAAATAATGAAAGTGATACGCAACCAGAGGCGCTGTTCCCAGAGAGGCTGCAAGCGTAAGCAAGACAGAAGCCCGCAATATCCTGAGTGCAGAAGCGAAAAAACGTGACAGGATTTTTTGTTCGTCTGCGCCTTTGCTCTCCCGCGCTTCAGGATTCTCCTTGTCCTTTTCATAGACTATTGAAAACCCGATAAACATCACTGCAAGGAACGAGAGCTGAAAAGAAAGGCTGAAGAGCGCCTCTGGATTCCACAAGACAATCACAAATGCGGCAAACAAGAGTGAATTAAGCCAGAATCTTTTCCTGCCTATCAAAAGACCGATGAGAAACAGGCTTATCATTATGAAAGACCTAACTGCCGGAATGCTCCATCCTGAAAGAGCAAGATATGCAAGCATGAACGGAAGACTCAGAACCGCTGCTCCCTGAGATGGCGTGACGTAGAGTGTAATCCTCTGGAGCAAACTGTACGGCAGAAATTTTATTACAAGCCTGAATAAACCGAACAGGAGAACAGAGAAGATTCCGAAATGTGTGCCTGAAATGCTCAGAATATGCGCAAGCCCCGCTGAGTTAAAGGCATCTCTCAAGCCATCGCTCATGTTGCCTCTCTGACCTGTAGTTATGGCAGAAACAAGCGCGCCTGAATCAGCGCTGAAGTTCTCTGTAACATATCTGTTAAGTCTTGCCCTTGCATCTTCAAACACTGACCATACACTTATTTTACCGTCTCTTAAGTCTTTGACTTCGATCAGGTTTGCATAGAGATTGTTATTTTCGGTCATCCCGGGATTGAACTTTCTATTGTCTCTGCCTATCTTAACCGCTATCTCATATAGGAGTCCTGCTTCAAACTCAGTATCAGAGAAAATAAAAATATCTTTCTCCTCAATCTCTTTTAATGCCTTCCCTGTTTCCTCATCTGCTGCCGAGTTTACATGAAACTCCTGAATAAATTTTCCCGAAGATGTCAAAACTGCATCTGAACTGAATGCTCCGGATACGATTATTTCTTTTCCCCTGATATTAGAAAAATCAGTCTCAGGCGCATATCTGAAAAAGGCATATAAAACTCCGAAAACAAGCAAAGGGATTAACAGATATCTTTTCTTAAAAATCGGACCGGCAAGAAACAGAAAAAATATGATACTGCTTGCGAAGGGGAAATAATGAAATGAATAAAACAGAATGACACCGGCAAGAAATGAGATGAAAAACGCCATCCTTAATCCATATTACTTACAAATATTCTCTCACAACTTTTGCGATTTCATTCCCCAGCTTCTCTATCAATCGCCTCTCTTTGCCCTCAACCATCACTCTTATCTTCGGCTCCGTGCCTGACGGCCTTACAAGTATCCTGCCATTGCCGGCAAGCCTTTTTTCAGCATTCTTAATTACCGACTCTATCTCAGGAATTGATTTGAAGTCCTTCCTCTTTTCTGTCTCAATATTTATAAGAACCTGAGGATACAGCGTTATATCAGATACGAGCTTGGAGAAAGGCTTGCCTATTTTCCTCATCAGATAAAGAACATGAAGGGCGGTGATAGGCCCGTCTCCTGTTGTATTGTAATCAGAGAATATTATATGCCCTGACTGTTCTCCGCCAAAGTTGTATCCGCCGGCTCTCATC
>JAZDJF010000180.1:0-5526 GCA_043804165.1 Nitrospirota bacterium | reverse complement strand
ATCACAGAGGTCAATCCTCTTCGCGGGCTTGAAGCTACTATGGACGGATTTGATGTTATGCCCATGAGAGATGCAGCGCGAATCGGAGACATATTCGTTACAGCTACCGGAGATATTGACGTCATATACAAAGAATGCTTTAATCTTATGAAGGACGGAGCTATTTTCTGTAATTCAGGGCATTTCAATGTTGAGATAGCAATAGATGCCCTTAAGAAACTATCAAAGTCAAGGAGAACAATACGGGATTTCGTGGAAGAATATACTCTCAGGAACGGCAAAAGGGTGTATCTCCTCGGAGAGGGGCGGCTTATTAATCTTGCAGCGGCAGAGGGGCATCCTTCCGCTGTTATGGACATGAGCTTTGCAAACCAGGCATTGTGCGCAGAACACATGGTGAAAAACTACAGAAAGCTCGAAAGAAAAGTTTACAGCGTCCCTGAAAAAATAGATGCTGAAATAGCAAAACTGAAACTCAGATCCTTGGGAATCAGGATAGATGTGCTTACTCCAAAGCAGAAAAAATATCTTGAGAGCTGGGAGATGGGGACATGAGAGTTAAGAGTTAAGAGTTAAGAGTTAAGAGTTAAGAGTTAAGCGCGGCTTATAGATAAAATGTCATTCCCTTTTGTCAGGTCATTCCGACTTGTTCGGAATCCTTCTGAAAAAGAAAGATTCTGGACAAGCCAGAATGACATACGATGGGAAGGATGCCGGACAAGCACGGCATGACAGAAACAATGTTAGAGCGGCATTATTAAAATAACACTATGCGTAAGGTTGAGATATACGACACAACGCTGAGGGATGGTTCCCAGTCAGAGGATATTGCATTCTCCGTTGAGGACAAACTCAGGATTACCGAGAAGCTTGATGAACTCGGAGTGCGTTATATTGAGGGAGGCTGGCCCGGTTCAAACCCGAAAGACGCAGACTACTTTAAAAAATCAAAAAAACTGAAGCTGAAAAATTCTGTAGTAGCCGCATTCGGAAGCACACACAGACCAAAACACAAAGCTAAAGATGACGCAAACATAAAGGCGCTTATTGCATCAGAAACCCCTGTAATAACCATATTCGGAAAGACATGGGATTTTCACATAAAAGAAGTCCTGAAGATAACGCCTTCAGAAAACCTTGAGATAATCCATAACTCAGTGGCCTATCTTAAAAAATACGCAGACAAGGTATTTTTTGATGCAGAACACTTCTTTGACGGATACAAGGACAATCCGTCCCTTGCATTGAAATGCCTCATCGCTGCTCAGGATGCAGGCGCAGACTTCCTCGTGCTGTGTGACACAAACGGAGGCACAATGCCTGATGAGATGCAAAGAATAGTTGCCGGCGTCATTAAAAAAACAAAAGCGCCAATCGGGATACATACGCATAATGACTCTGAATGCGCAGTGGCAAATTCAATAATAGCTGTTGAGTTAGGCGCATCTCAGGTGCAGGGGACAATAAACGGTCTTGGAGAAAGATGCGGAAACGCAAACCTCTGCTCTGTAATCCCGAATCTTAATCTCAAACTCGGGATAAAATGCATTACTGATGCACAAATGAAAAGGCTCAGGGATGTTTCAAGGTTCGTAAACGAGATATCCAATCTGAGGCATTTTAAGCGCCAGCCTTTTGTCGGAGACAGCGCCTTCGCTCATAAGGGCGGAGTGCATGTGAGCGCTGTTATGAAAAGGCCTGAGACATACGAGCATATAAAACCCGAACTCGTGGGAAACTCGCACAGGGTCCTAATCTCAGACCTTGCTGGGAAAAGCAACATCCTCAGAAAGGCAAAGGAATTTAACATCCACATCGCTCCTGATTCTCCACAGCTTCAGGACATATTAAACACATTGAAGGATCTCGAACATCAGGGATTTCAGTTTGAAGGGGCAGAGGCGTCATTTGAGCTTCTTCTCAAAAAGGCGCTTGGGCTGCACAGGAAATTCTTTGACCTTATCGGGTTCAGGGTAATCGTTGAAAAAAGAAAAGAAGGCGAGATTCCATTGACCGAGGCTACAATAATGGTAAGGGTCGGAGGGAAAACTGAACACACTGCCGCCACAGGCTGCGGCCCTGTGAATGCGCTTGACAATGCCCTGAGAAGCGCCCTTGATAAGTTCTATCCGGAACTAAGAAATATAAAACTTCACGATTATAAAGTAAGGGTGCTTACGGCAGGCAAGGGAACTGCTGCAAGAGTCAGAGTGCTTGCAGAATCAGGAGATGAAAAAAACAGGTGGAGCACTGTCGGCGTATCGGAGAACATTATAGAGGCATCATGGCAGGCTCTTGTTGACAGCATCGAATACAAACTGCTGAAGGAAGAAGAGTAAGATATTGTATTCTAAAAACAATGACTGCATATGTTAAAATGCCATTGCCATGGAGGAAATAGGAATAGTAAAAAGCACAACAGGGGCTTTTGCGAAGGTCTCGGTTCCGAGAAAGAGCGTCTGTGAAGGATGCACAGCAGGCACATGCAAGCCTGATGAACAGTCAATGGAGATTGATGCGGTGAACAAGGCAGGCGCAAAGGCGGGGCAGAAGGTCAGGGTTGTCATAAAATCATACACATATCTCAAGGGTTCAATGCTTGTTTACGGTATTCCTGCAATAGCTCTGATTACAGGCGCGGTTCTTGGAAAAGAAATCTTCAGTCATCAGTTTAAAAATATAGACCCCGACATACTGTCAGCAATATTTGGTTTCGGTTTATTCTTGATTGCCTTTTTAGGCATCAAGATATGGAGCCTGACAGCAGAGAAAAAAACAGAAACAAAGCCTGTTATAGAAGAAATACTTGAATAAAATTCAACATTCAATATTTAAAATTTAATATACCTGATTTTTGAATCTTGAATTTTAAATTTAATATAGGAGGAGGTTTCATGGCTAATCTTGATGTTAACAAAATCAGAAATGTCGCTGTAATTGCGCACGGAGGCGCGGGGAAAACATCCCTGACCGAGGCAATGCTTTTTAATTCAGGTTCTGTTGACAGGCTCGGCAGAATTGAAGAAGGCAATACAACAACTGACTGCGAACCTGAAGAAATATCAAGAAAGATAACCATTACATCAGCTTTCGGCTTCTGCAGCTGGGACAGCCACCGCATAAACCTGATTGATACGCCGGGATTCATAAATTTTGTAGAAGACACTAGAGGAAGCCTCAAGGCTGTTGACGGAGCTGTCGTTATAGTCAGCGCCATATCAGGCGTCAAGGCAGAAACAGAGAAGGTCTGGAAATACGCCTGTGAATATGAAATCCCGAGAATAGTCTTTATAAACAAGATGGATAAAGAATCAGCCAACTTCCCCGGCGCCCTTGATGAACTTGCCCAATCCTTCGGCACAGAAGGCGTTCCGCTTCAGATACCAATAGGTTCCGGAGAAACTTTCAGTGGAATAATCAATCTCATTAACATGAAGGCATATAAGTTTTCAGGCGGCAAGGCAGCGGAATCAGACATACCCTCTGATATGCTGTCTGAGGCTCAGGAATACAGGAAAAAGCTTGTAGAAAAGATTGCTGAATCAGAAGACGCGCTTCTTGAAAAATATCTTGAAGGCGGCGAACTGACACAGGAAGAGATTATAAAGGGGATTAAAGAAGGGTCTCTGTCAAGGAGGTTTATCCCTGTTGTATGCGGCTCAGCAACAAAAAACATAGGCATCCCTCAGCTTCTGGATGCAATAATACTCTGCCTGCCTTCTCCTCATGACCTCGTAAAAATTTTCCCCATTAAAGGCAAAAATCCGAAAGACTCAAAAGACGTGCAGAGAAAGCCTGACGAAAAAGAGCCGTTCTCCGCATACGTCTTTAAAACTATAGCAGACCCTTATGCGGGAAAGCTTTCTGTATTCAGAGTCTATTCAGGCGCTCTGAAGGCTGATTCAACTGTGCTGAATGCAACAACAGGCGCAAAAGAAAGGATAGGACAGATATTCTATCTCCTCGGCAAAAAGCAGATACCGGCAAGCAGTTTAGGACCCGGCGAGATCGGAGTTGTGTCAAAACTCAAAGAGACAAACACCGGAGACACGCTTTCTGATGAGGCTCATCCCATTGTATTTGAGAAGGTGAAGTTTGCAGAACCGATAATCTCTTATGCTATAGCACCGAAAAGCAAAGGAGATGAAGAAAAAGTCAGCACAGGGCTTCACAGGGTTCTTGAAGAAGACCCGACCATCAAATTCCACAGGGACGAAGAGACAAAAGAGATGATACTCTCAGGCATGGGACAGGTGCATCTTGAAGTTGCGATTGAAAGGTTGAAGAGGAAATTCGGAGTTGAGGTGATTATGAAAACTCCGAAGATTCCATACAGGGAAACAATCCGGGCTTCATCCGATGCGCAGGGCAGGTATAAAAAACAGTCAGGCGGAAGAGGACAGTACGGAGACTGCCGGATAAAGATAGAGCCGATGCCGAGAGGCAAGGGCTTTGAGTTTGTTGATAGCATAGTCGGAGGATCAATACCAAGGCAATATATCCCTGCTGTAGAAAAAGGAATTGTTGAGGCAATGCATGAAGGGATAATTGCCGGTTATCCTATGGTGGATGTAAGGGTTACCCTTTATGACGGCTCATATCATACAGTGGATTCATCAGAAATGGCGTTTAAGATTGCAGGCTCATTGGGTATAAAAAAGGCTGTTGAAAATGCAAAGCCAATACTCCTTGAACCCGTAATGAAAGTAGAAATTACAACTCCTGATGAAACCCTCGGCGCAGTCATAGGCGACCTCAATTCAAAGAGGGGCAAGGTACAGGGAGTTGAATCACAGGCGAGAAGCCAGAAGATAACAGCATTAGTTCCCATGTCTGAGATGCTGACATACGCAAACCAGCTTCACAGCCTCACATCAGGAAGAGGACTCTATTCAATGGAATTCTCGCATTACGAAGAAGTGCCTTCACACCAGGCGCAGAAGATAATCGCTGACAAGGCTGCGCAGAAGAAAGAAAAGGCTGAAGAGAAATAAGACAAGGGGAGCATTTCCTGACATGGCAAAAGACATGAAAGATACGCTCAATCTTCCACAGACAGGTTTTCCCATGAAGGCGAACCTTACACAGAAAGAGCCTGAAATGCTCAAGTTCTGGGAAGAGAATAAGATATACGAAAAGCTGCAAAACAAAAATTCAGGAAGTAAACATTACATCCTCCATGACGGTCCTCCTTATGCCAACGGACATATCCATATCGGGCATGCGCTTAATAAGATACTCAAGGACATAATAGTAAAATTCAAATCAATGCAGGGGTTTTATTCTCCATACGTTCCGGGATGGGACTGCCACGGCCTTCCGATAGAGCTTCAGGTGGACAAAAACCTCGGAGAAAAAAAAGAGAGGGTTGACATCCTTGAAAAAAGAAAACTATGCAAGGAATACGCAGAAAAATTTGTGGACATTCAGCGGGAGGAATTCAAGAGGCTCGGAGTAATGGGAGACTGGGCAGAGCCGTATCTCACAATGTCATACGGATATGAAGGGACGATTGTCAGGGAATTT
>JAZDJF010000179.1:0-2941 GCA_043804165.1 Nitrospirota bacterium | reverse complement strand
AATCTTGCATGGCTTTATTACACAAAAAAGGAAAATCTCAACGAGGCAGAGGAACTTGCGCTTAAGGCAATAGAGCTTAATCCTTCAAAGAAGGAAATTTATCAGGACACGCTTGCAAAGATTAGAGAATTGAAGGGTCAGAAGTGAGAGATAAGAGTCTGTCTATATCAAAAAATCTTTTTGAGGAAATGATTTCCCATTGCAGGGATACATATCCGAATGAGGCTTGTGGTATTCTGGCAGGAAAAGGTGAAGAGGTTCTTAAGGTTTATAAGATGGCTAATATTGAAAAGTCTCCTGTGAGTTACGAATTTGATTCAAGAGAGCATATCAAAGCCATAAGAGACATGCGAGAGAAAAACCTCGCAATGCTTGCGATTTTTCATTCTCATCTGTCCTCTCCGGCTTACCCGTCTGCAAAGGATATGAACCTTGCATTTTATGAAGACTGCATATATGTCATTGTCAGCATTATCGAAAAACAGCCTGTAGTAAAGGGGTTTTTGATAAGGGAAGGGGACATAAAAGAGGTTGGCATCTCTGTTTCATAATTTTGGTTATCAAATCTTGGCAAAGGGAATCACTAAAGTATAATATCCAGCCATTCAAAACTTAAAGCACATGCCGCATTCTATTGCCCTTTAATTTTTCTGTGATTTTAGAGTAAAATACTTTTTTATTTCAAAAGACTCAAGGGGAGGTGTTTATGGGATATGTGAGCGGTCTTAAGTGCAGAGAATGCGGCAGGGAATATCCTGTTGATCCTATATATGTCTGTGAATTCTGTTTTGGCCCGCTGGAAGTTGTCTATGACTATAAAAAGATAAAGAAAGTGCTGACGAAAAAGAAGATAAAGAGCAGAGAGGAAAATCTCTGGCGGTACAAGGAGCTTCTTCCCATAGACGGAGAGCCGCAGGTGGGATTGGAGTCAGGGTTTACGCCTCTGATAAAAGCCGATAATCTTGCAAAGGAACTCGGTGTCAGTGAATTATACGTAAAGGATGATACCGTTGTCCATCCAACCCTGTCGTTCAAGGATAGGGTTGTGGCAGTTGCCCTTACAAAGGCAAAAGAGTTCGGGTTTGATACGGTTGCCTGCGCATCTACGGGGAATCTCGCGCATTCTGTGTCAGCGCATGGCGCCAAGGCAGGGTTTAAGAGGTTTGTTTTTATACCCGCAACTCTTGAAGCGAGCAAGATTGTTGCATCACTTGTATATGAGCCGAATCTGGTGGCAGTTGATGGAAATTACGATGAGGTTAATAGGCTCTGCAGCGAGATTGCCAATAAATATAAATGGGCGTTTGTAAATATAAATATCAGGCCGTTCTATGCTGAAGGTTCAAAGACTCAGGGCTTTGAGATTATAGAGCAGTTAGACTGGAAGGCGCCTGATAATGTGGTTGTGCCGTGCGCGAGCGGTTCATTATTGACAAAGGTATGGAAGTCATTCAAAGAATTTAAAAAGATCGGGATATTAAAAAAGCTTGATACAAAGGTCTTTGCCGCACAGGCAACAGGGTGTTCTCCTATAGTCGCTGCAATAAAGCAGGGAACAGACATAATAAGGCCTGTGAAACCCGATACAGTTGCAAAGTCTCTTGCAATAGGCAACCCGGCTGATGGATTTTATGCGTGTCAGGTTGTAAAAGAGACAGGTGGATACGGCGAAGATGTCTCTGATAAGGAGATAATAGATGGAATAAAACTTCTTGCAAAAACCGAGGGCATTTTTGCAGAGACAGCAGGAGGCGTTACAGTTGCGTGCACAAAGAAACTGATTGAGTCAGGAAAGATAGGCAGGGATGAAATCACTGTTATCTGTATTACAGGCAATGGACTTAAGACGCAGGAGGCGCTTACAGGACAAACTACAGAGGTGCATTACATAAAGCCCAATCTTGCGGCATTTGAGGAAATACTAAAAAAGATTAAGTGACAGTGGCTGACACTAATCACTGACACTGATAAACTGGAGGTGAATATATGGCTGTAAAGGTTAGAATTCCGACTCCGCTGCAAAGATTAACGCAGGGCAAGGAAGAGGTTGAAGGAGCGCCTGGCACAATAATAAATCTTGTCAAAGAATTGGAGAAAAAATTTCCCGGCATAGGCGAAAGGATATCCGAAGGCGGCAAGGTAAGGAGATTTGTCAACATCTATGTAAATGAGGAAGATATCAGGTTTCTACAGGCAGAAGCAACGGTGGTCAAAGACGGCGATGAGGTTTCCATAGTGCCTGCAATTGCAGGAGGCAAAAACCGTAATGCGTGACGAGTAATGCGTAATGGGTCAAAGTAAGACACAGTTTTTACACATTACGCTTTACGCATAACGCATCACGCAAGAAAAAGAGGAGGTTAATATGAAAAAGCGGGTTAAGCTGACATTTCCGCAGCGTCTCATAAAAGAACCTGTTATATTTACAATGGCTAAGGAGCATGATGTCGTGCCTAATATCAGAAGGGCAAGAGTTACAGAGACAGTCGGCGAGATGGTTCTTGAACTTGAGGGGAAAGAGGAAAATATAGAGAAAGGTATAAAATATCTCAGGGAGCAGGGAGTAGACGTTGAACTTATTGAGGGAGACATAGTTGAGTAAAGAGTGAAGCGTTATGCGTGATGCGTGGAAGGATTTCTTTGTAATTATTCACTTTCCCATTACGCATTACTCATTACGCATCACGATTTAACGGAGAATTAATGGAAACAGGAGAATGTAAAAGTCCAAAGGCTCTTTGGAGGGGCATAGTAGAAGAATACAGGGAGTTTCTTCCTGTAAGCAATGAAACGCCTGTTGTTACGCTTAATGAAGGAGACACGCCTCTCATAAAGGCTGCTAATATGAAAAAGAGAGGCATTGACCTTGACATTTATTTTAAATGTGAGGGCGCTAACCCTACAGGTTCTTTCAAAGACAGGGGAATGACTCTTGCATTAT
>JAZDJF010000178.1:0-2637 GCA_043804165.1 Nitrospirota bacterium | reverse complement strand
TGATAACTTCTACCTCTGAGGCAAGGGATGCATGCCATATATCCTTTCTGTTAGCCTCTTTGTCTGCCTGAAGTTTGTACTCATTGCGTGTGTAACCTAAATTCAGATGAAACGCCAAGGGCTTCATCTCCTTTGTTGTTATAAACATAAGGCCGTACGAAGCCCTGCCGTTGCCGAGGCCTTTATTTTCATCCCCTATTGGAAACGTAATTCCTGGTTTGATGGCAAAGCTCAGCCCATTTTTTTCATAGAACCTCCATTTTACCTCTAAAGACAGGTCCGATATTCCGTCTCCCTGTTCCGTGGCATCGGCGGTAATAACACCATCTATCCTTGTCTTTTTCCACTGATACGGAAAACCGAGGACTATATCCAGACTGTCTATAATCCCGTAGGACAGAACAGTTGCCAGTTCGCCGCCTGTCTCTTTTTTTGTCTCCCATCTGTCGTCATCAGCGTTATACTGCTGCTCTTTTTCATAGCTGAATTCGCTATTAACTTCTAACTGAAATTTCCCCTTGCCCTGCGTGCCGGTGTCGTCAGTAATCAAAGGATGGGCAGCGAAAGCCTCAGTCGAAAGAGATACTGCGCCTAATACGCACATCAAAAATAAAATCAACCCTTGAATGCTCAAAACCTTAAAGCTTTCATTTAAATTCATCTATCCTCCTGTGCTACGTTAATAAATATCGTGCTACCATAAGTACAAAAAAAATTTACTTCAGATGCTTGCCGGTTGTTGTCACGGAAAGTTTTCCATGTTTCACCCCCTTCGTACCAATCAATCTGTCGGCAATAGCCTTGATATCCTTCGCCTTGCCTTTAACCACTATGACCTCAAGACAGTTGTGTGCGTCCAGATGTATGTGCATGGAGGAGACGATGGAATCAAGATACCGGTGTTGAAGATCTGTAAGAGTGTCTGCAAGCTCCCTTGTGTCATGAGAATAGACGATGGTTATTGTACCGACAGTCTCTGTAGTAGCCGACTCCCATTCCTTCATGACGAGACTGTCCCTGATAAGGTCCCTGACCGCTTCACTTCGGCTCGCATAGCCTTTCTTTTTGATAAGGCTGTCGAATCTTTCAAGCAGCGGATTTTCAATCGATATGCCAAATCTAATAATCGCCATAGTGTTACCTTTTTATTGATTGTGCTACTATAAATTATCCCGAATCTGTTTGTCAAGGCGGTTTGCTCTTTCATAGTAAAAGTTTCCCTCCGCATTCCTTTATGCGCATTTTGTGATAAAATAAACAATTCCAGATTAATCCCCTGATGGACTATGCCAAAGGATATACGTAATTTTTCCATCATAGCTCATATAGACCACGGGAAGTCTACTCTTGCCGACAGACTTCTTGAATCTACAGGCGCGCTCAGCGCAAGGGAGATGACAGAGCAGGTTCTTGATTCAATGGACATTGAGAGAGAAAGGGGCATTACAATTAAGGCGCATTCAGTAAGGCTTTTGTATAAGGCTGATGACGGAAAGGAATACATCCTCAATCTCATAGACACACCGGGGCATGTTGATTTTTCATACGAGGTGTCAAGGAGCCTTGCTTCGTGCGAGGGCGCGCTTCTTGTTGTTGACGCATCGCAGGGAGTTGAGGCGCAGACCCTTGCCAACGCATATCTTGCAGTGGAACATGACCTTGAAATGATTCCGGTTATAAATAAAATAGACCTGCCTGCGGCAGAGCCTGAAAAAACAAAGGAGCAGATAGAGGATGCAATCGGGATTGACTGCTCCGAAGCAATACTCGCAAGCGCGAAGGAAGGCATAGGCACAAAGGAGATTCTTGAAGCGATAGTGAAGAAAATTCCTCCGCCCAAAGGCGATGACGATAAGCCGCTCAAGGCGTTAATCTTTGATTCATGGTTTGACAATTATCAGGGAGTAATCGTGCTTGTGAGGGTATTTGACGGAACAGTGAAGGCAGGCAAAAAAATAAAGATGATGGCGACAGGGAATGAATTTGAGGTGGCACAGGTGGGGATTTTCACGCCCAAGATGCAGCCTTCAGAAGAACTTTCCTCAGGTGAGGTCGGCTATATAATTGCAGGGATAAAAAACGTAACAGACACAAATATTGGAGACACAATAACTGATGCGGATACTCCGGCGCCGGAGCCGTGTCCCGGATATAAAGATATAAAACCAATGGTCTTCTGCGGGCTTTATCCTACAATACCGCATGAATACGACAGCCTGAGAGATGCGCTTAACAAACTGAGATTAAATGACTCGTCTTTTAATTACGAGCCGGAGACTTCGCTTGCGCTCGGGTTCGGGTTCAGGTGCGGTTTTCTCGGACTTCTCCACATGGAAATAATAAAAGAAAGGCTTGAGCGTGAGTTTGACCTTTCACTCTTAAGCACAGCTCCGACAGTTGTTTACAGGGTGACAAAGAGCGACGGAGAGGTCATTCATATTGAAAACCCAGCCCTGCTGCCTGACAAATACGAGATGGTAGAGGAGCCTTTTGTTATTGTGACCATATTCGTGCCGAAGGATTACATAGGCCCTATTTTTGACCTTTGTCAGGAAAAAAGGGGGATACAGAAGAATTTCACATTTATAGGGAAAGACAAGATTAAGGTTGAGTATGAACTGCCTCTGAATGAGATTT
>JAZDJF010000177.1:0-2552 GCA_043804165.1 Nitrospirota bacterium | reverse complement strand
ATCAAAGGCAGCGCCCGGGATTATGATGAGGTCAATATCATCAAGCCCTGTTAATTTTCCCTCTGATACAGATGGCTCTAAGATTCCCATGTAGCCCTGTGCGAGTTCATTAATATCCTTTATCTTATAAAGCAGTAATTTTTTATTTTCTTTATCAACCCTTGGCAGTATGATCTGTTTCCCATGGCTGAGTGAAATTTTAATCATCTCAATTGTATCAGCTTCGCTTCTGAAAGAGGCATAGAAAAATATGGTTTTTGCATCTGTGAATTCAGGGAGCCGGATTATGCGCTGTCTTATGGCGGCATCTTTTTCTTCCTTAATGTTTTCTGGAATGGCATCTCTTTTAAGAATGGTTTCCTGTCTTAGTGTTTTTTTATTGCTGTTTTTTCTCATTTAGGATGTCTTCAAGAGTATCTTTGATTTTTTTTATTTCCATTGTTGTTTCAGGAGAGTTTTTATAAGGAGAGATGCCTTTTATGTCAGCCTCCATTATTGAATTGTTAAAGCTTATAACACCTATCAGTTTCATGCCGCCCATACTGGTTTTTATGAAATCAAGGTCTTCTGCTGTTCTTACCTTGTTAGCGACTACCATAACCTCTTTTACTCCAAGCCCTTTTGCCATCTCCTTGACAGTGTGTGCTGTCTGAATGCTCCTCTGTCCCGGCTCGACAACGACTATAAAAGCATCCACATGCTCAGTGGTTCCTCTTGTAAGGTGTTCAATGCCTGCCTCCATATCCACTATCACAACCTCATCTCTTTCAGCGATAAGATGTTTGAGAAGCCTTTTTAAGAATACATTTTCAGGACAGTAACAGCCAGATGCCGCTTCTTTTGATTTTCCTGTTATCAGCAGGGTTATGTTGTCAAACCTGTAGCCGTATTCGGCAGGGATGTCATCCACTCTGGGATTGAGTTTGAAGATGCCTCCTGAACTGCCGGGTTTTGCTCCTGTCCGTTCTTCAACCAGCCATGTCATCTCTGCTATCGGCTTAATCTTTGCCGTTTCAGCGCGGCTTATCCCCAAGGCGGCGGCAAGATTTGCATCAGGGTCTGCATCCACTGCAATCACTTTTTTGCCCTCAGATGCTAAGATATGGCTCAATACAGCAGATAAGGTTGTCTTGCCGACGCCGCCTTTTCCTGTTATCGCTATCTTCATGAAAGTATTATAGCTGTAATTTAGCAAATTTTGAATTGAGTTAGTCAGAACGTCTGCTCTGTAATCATTTGATTTTTATTTAATTTTCCGTTATTATCACTTATGGAAATCAAGAAACTTCTCGAAGATTCGGGACATTATCTGATGAATACGTATAACAGATTCCCGATTGTCCTCAGAAAAGGCCGCGGTATGAAGGTGTGGGGGGCTGACGGAAAGGAATATCTTGATTTTGTCGGGGGCATAGCGGTAAATGTGCTCGGACACTGCCATCCGAAGGTCGTTGTCGCCATTCAGAAGCAGGCGCAGCGGCTGATTCATGTCTCAAATCTCTATCATATAGAGCCGCAGATAAAACTTGCAAAACTGCTTGTGGATCACTCTTTTGCAGACAAGGTTTTTTTCTGTAATTCTGGCGCAGAGGCAAACGAGGCAGCAATAAAACTTACCAGGAAATATGCTAAAGAGCATTTCGGCAAGGATAAATTTGAGATAATAACCGCTGTTAATTCATTTCATGGAAGGACTCTTGCAACTGTTACGGCAACAGGTCAGGAGAAATTTCAGAAAGGTTTTGAGCCTCTGGTTCCGGGTTTCAAACATGCAGCCTTTAATGATATCAGCGCGCTCGAATCTGCAATAACACAGAATACCTGCGCTGTCATGCTTGAGCCGATACAGGGTGAGGGAGGAGTAAAGATCCCTGATAATGATTACTTTAAAAAAGTGCGTGAGCTGTGCAATAAGCATAATCTGCTTCTTATTCTTGATGAGGTTCAGACAGGCATGGGACGCACAGGGAAACTCTTTGCTTACGAACATTTTCATGTCGCCCCTGATATAGTGACCCTTGCAAAAGGACTGGGCAGCGGTGTGCCGATAGGCGCAATGCTTGCCACGGATAAGGTGGCGTCTGCCTTTGTGCCGGATTCTCATGCATCTACATTCGGCGGCAATCCGCTTGTATGTGCGGCAGCGATAGCGACAATGGAGACAATTCTTGAAGACGGCTTTATGTTTGACCAGTGCAAGCGGATGGGAGAATATCTCAGGAAAGAGCTGAAAAGCCTCCAGAAGGAATTTCCTGCTGTGATAGCTGATATAAGAGGAATGGGACTTCTTGTAGGCATGGAGCTTACAAGGGATTGTTTATCTATTGTTAAGGCATGCATGGAAAAGGGACTTCTCCTTAACTGTGCAGCAGGGAATGTGCTTCGTTTTACTCCTCCTCTGATTGTACATGGAAGAGACATAGACAGCATGATTGATATACTGGATGAAGTGCTGAGCAATGTTGTATGAAGTTTTTAAGAAAAGAGGTTGAAAGGATTTCAGGATGAAGAGGCATTTTCTGACATTATGGGATTTATCTTCAGAAGAGATA
>JAZDJF010000176.1:0-3883 GCA_043804165.1 Nitrospirota bacterium | reverse complement strand
GGTATTTTATGGTCTTATGGAATGAATATAGCATATCTTAGCGCAAAGAGAAAAGAAAAAAACTTTAAAATCAACAACGGCTGTTATGTTATTATTCTCTGTAGCTTGCGGCAGAGTTACTGTATTTGTGTCATTCTGGCTTGTCCAGAATCTTTCTGAAGGATTCCCGACAAGCTGGAATGACCCAAAATGAATGTGATACCCTGTAGCTTGCTATAGGGCGGCTCATTGGATTAGCATTAAGAGAAAGGAGGTTTTATGTGGAAAAAGATTAAAAATAATTTTAATTCAGGCATAGAAAGGATAAAATGGTTTTCGTCTTTGTTGTCTGAAAGGGTGAAGATTGAATTTTCGGTTATCAAACTTCTAAGCGATAGAGATAAAAAGGAGAAGGACAGGGCGGAAAAGATGAGGCTTATAGGAGAGCGTGTGTTTGAGCTGAGGGAACAGCAGGACAAAAACATACTGAAAGACAAGGTTATAGCAAGCTCTATAGACGAGATGGAGAAGCTTGATTCCGAGATTGAGGATATAAAAAAGAAGGTGTCCGAGATAAGCAAGGTGGAAGGGTAATACTTATATGGAAAAAGTTCTAAATTCTAAGCGCCAAATTCTAAACAAATTCAAAATCTAAATGTTCAAAACTGTTTTGAATTTTGAATATTTAGATTTTGAATTCCCTGCGGTCTTGCCACAGGGTAACCTTCTTTCTGTCATTCCCGCTTGTCGGGAATCTTTCTTATGAGGAAGGATTGCGGACAAGCCGCAATGACAAAGCAAAGGGCATTTATCGGATTAGATACCCTACGGTCTCTGCCGCAGGGTTCTTTATCGAGGTTATTTCGCAAATGAATGATTTAGTTTTATACGCCATAGTTTTTATTTTCGGTTCTATCGTGGGTTCTTTCCTGAATGTCTGCATATACAGAATTCCAAGAGAGAAATCAATAATTATGCCTTCTTCATATTGCCCGTCATGCAACACTCCTGTAAAGATATGGGATAACATACCGATTATCAGCTATATAATGCTTGCAGGAAGATGCAGGGCATGCAAGGAAAATATATCTCTCAGATACCCTGTGGTTGAAGCCGTGAATGCATTTTTTTATGCGGCTGTTCTATGGAGGTTTGGACTGGGGTGGCACACATTATTTTATTTTGCATTTGTTTCTTCTCTGATAGTCATAACATTTATAGACCTTGATTTTCAGATAATACCTGACAGCATAACGCTGCCCGGCATCCTGATAGGACTGATTGCAGGATCATTCCTGCTTCACGACCCGTTTTTTAGATGGGCTCTGCTGGGATTTAAGGCTTCAATTATCGGCGCTGTGACAGGGTTTGGCCTTTTCTACCTGATTGCTGTTCTTAGTCGCGGAGGAATGGGCGGAGGCGACATAAAGATGATGGCGATGGTCGGTGCGCTGATGGGATGGAAATCTGTCCTAATGACAACCTTTTTAGGCAGTCTCTTTGGCTCGGTCTGGGGCATATTCCTGATGGCATTTAAAGGCAGAGGGAGAAAGAGCAAGATACCATTCGGTCCGTTCCTTGCAGTAGGCGCGGTTATAACACTCTTTGCAGCGCAGGAGATTTTTTACTGGTATCTGAGGGGTAGATGAGCGCAGAAGCAGTATATTTGCCTCTGCTTATATTCCTGATTGTAATATTTATCTTCTTCTATTTATTTAGAACATTCCTGAAATTCAACAGGGAAAAGAAAAAAACAGAACAGAAGGATACTTCGCATGTCGGATTTGTCGTGGATACATTTCATGAGCTTGTCTCCAAGCTGAAAGAAAAGGAGAAAGAGCTTGAGGTGTTAAAGAAGCTCGCCGAGCAGAGGGCAGGGGATGTTGAAAGCTACAACAGGAATATTCTCCAGAGCGTACCGAGCGGGGTAATAAGTTTTGACAGGGATTTAAGAATCAAGACCATGAACTCATCAGCGGAAAAGATTCTCAGCATAAAGGCAGAAGATGCAATTGAAAGGAACTGCGAGGAACTTTTTAAAAACCCGGTAGCAAAACTCCTTAAAGAAGGAAAGCCCATTGAAAGAGGAGAGGTTCAGTACAAGTTATCTGACGGCAGAGAGCTGTGGCTCGGGCTTACTTTTTCACCTTTGCGCGACAGTGAGGGTAAAGAAATAGGCAACATACTTGTCTTTACCGACCTTACAGAGCTTAAGGCGCTTGAGTCTCAGGCGGAACTAAGGAAAAGGCTGTCAAGCCTCGGAGAGATGTCTGCAGGCATTGCACACGAACTCAGAAACCCCCTTGGAGTGATTGCCGGCTATACAAAACTGCTCTCCAGAAAGGCTGACGCTGCGTTGCTGCCGACAGTTGAGGCAATCTCAAAGGAGATTGAGGTTATGGACAGGATTATCGCTGATTTTTTGTCATTTGCAAGGCCTGTTGAATTAACTCTCTCAAAAATCAATCTCAATGAAGTCATAAACAGTTGTGTGTCAAGCATCGCAGGTGTTAGCGGCCCCGATAATATCGGGGAGGTTCTTCTTGATATTGACAAGTCTGTTTTCATGTCAGGCGATGAGATACTTCTGAGGCAGGCATTCACAAACCTGATTCAGAATGCCGTTGATGCGATGAAGGACGGTGGCAAGCTGAGTTTCGGATATGCAAAGACCGGCGGCTATGCGGAGATTACTGTATCTAATACAGGGCATAGAATACCTGAGGGGATTAAAGACAAGATTTTTCTGCCGTTCTATACAACGAAGGAGAAGGGAACAGGACTTGGACTTGCAATAGTGCATAAGATAATTACCTCTCACGGCGGCACAATCCATGTTGATAGTACAGGTTCGGGAACTACGTTCAGGCTGAGACTGCCCTCAAACTAATTTTTCTTCTGAGCTTTTTCTATTTTTGCCCAAGTGTCACGCAGGGTCACTGTCCTGTTGAATACAGGTTTTTCTTTCGTTGAATCGCGGTCAACGCAGAAATAACCCATCCTCTCAAACTGAAATCTGTCACCGGTTTTTGCATTGGCAAGGCATGGTTCAACAAAGCATGACTTCAGCAGTTCAAGGGATTGCGGGTTAAGGTCTGCCTTAAAATCACCACTCTCTCCGCCTGGAACAGGTTTTGTGAAAAGGTGGTCATAAAGGCGCACCTCTGCCTCAATAGAGTGAGAAGCGGAAACCCAATGGAGTGTTGCCTTTACTTTTCTTTTATCAGGAGAATCACCGCCGCGCGTTGCAGGGTCATAGGTGCAGTGGAGTTCTGTTACTTCTCCAGTAGTCTTATCTTTAATGACATCAACGCATGTTATGTAATACGCATATCTCAATCTCACCTCACGGCCGGGCGCAAGACGGAAAAACTCTTTTGGAGGATTTTCACGGAAATCATCTCTCTCAATATAAAGGACACGCGAGAAAGGAACCTTTCTTTTGCCCATGCCCTCATCCTCTGGATTATTTATCGCCTCAAGTTCTTCAGTCTGATTTTCAGGGTAATTTGTTATCACAACCTTCAGAGGCTTTAAAACAGCCATAACACGCTGAGCACTTTTGTTCAGGTCTTCTCTTATGCAGTATTCAAGCAGAGCCATGTCAACAAGGCTGTCTCTTTTGGCAACGCCTATGCGCTTGCAAAAATTCCTTATCGCCTCAGGAGTGTAACCGCGTCTTCTCAGACCTGAGATTGTCGGCATCCTCGGATCATTCCATCCATTTATATGTCCTTTTTGAACAAGCTGTATAAGTTTCCTCTTACTCAGGACTGTGTGGCTCAGGTTCAGGCGCGCAAACTCAATCTGCCGTGGATGATATACTCCAAGTTCATCAAGGAACCAATCATACAGAGGTTTGTGGTCTTCAAATTCAAGCGTGCAGATGGAGTGTGTTATGCCT